>JAGVHR010000075.1 GCA_020056455.1 Thermodesulfovibrionales bacterium | reverse complement strand
TCCCTTTGCCAAAGGGAGGAACAATTCCCCTCTTTGGCAAAGAGGGGCGAGGGGAGATTTTCCATACAAATCCCGATTACTTATGGTCTTATTAATATGCCTTCAACATTATTTGCCAAAATATCCGCAAAAATCTTTTAATAGTAGGACATCACAATTTCGGGGGTAATGAATATGGAAGCAATGTTGAAAAAAGTTTTGGACCTTGCTGTTCTGCATGATAAGGTGGATCCGAAGGTCGTTAAAGAAAAAAACATCAAGCTGGGTCTGAGAAATGAAGACGGCACCGGGGTCTTTGTCGGAATTACGAGCAAGGGACAGGTCATAGGGTATGAGAGGGTTTCTCAGGGTGACGGCATTGAGAAAGTCAATCCCATACCGGGCAAGCTCTACTACTGCGGTCATGATGTGGACGAGCTGGTTGCCGGAAAAGAACGGGAGGGCAGGTTTGGATTTGAAGAGACAGTTTACCTGCTTCTGACCGGCGAGCTTCCAGCTGCGCAGGACCTGAAGGGATTTTCAAAAGAGCTCGGAAAGCGGCGGGCGCTGCCTGAAGAGGTCAAAAGAATGATTGTGAACAGGCCTCAGCATGACGACCAGATGGGTTCGCTCCATACTATTGTCTCTGCCATGCATCTTTTTGACAGGAACCCGAATTCGACTGATCTTGGGGATGTCATAAGACAGTGCATTGACCTGATTGCGAAGTTCCCGACCATCATAGCGTACAATTATCTGACGCACAAAATGACAAAAAAGGACCACAGGAAACTGTTCGAGCCGGATCCTGAACTCAGCACGTCTGAAAATTTTCTGACCATGCTGTCAGGGAAATCGCCGGACAGGCTTATCGCTGAACTCTTCGATACCATGCTTATTTTTCACGCAGAGCACGGCGGCGGCAATAACTCGACTTTCTCTACCAGGTGCGTCTCTTCCTCCGGGGCCAATACCTATATGGCGCTATGCGCCGGGATAGGCTCGCTTTCCGGACATCTGCACGGCGGCGCCAATGAAGCTGTTGTCAGGATGATGAGCGACATCCAGAAAAAAGTCAGAGACTGGGAGGATGAAGATGATCTGACCGCATACCTTGAAATGGTCCTTGACAAAAAGGCCGGCGACAGGACCGGCAAGATCTACGGGCTGGGTCACGCGGTCTACACAGTGTCGGACCCAAGGGCCGTGTATCTGGAAAAGCGCGCGCTGGAACTTGCCTGCAGCTCAGGCATGGAAAAAGAATTCGCGCTGCTCCGGAAGATAGCTGATATAGCGCCGAGGTTAGTCAGGAAAAAGAAGGGCAAGATTGTCTGCACCAATGTCGATTTCTACTCCGGTTTTGTATACAGGTGCATGGGCATACCCAAAGAGCTCTTCACTCCGATATTCGCGCTTGCCAGGGTCTCCGGCTGGGCTGCTCACAGGATAGAGGAGATCGTTCAGGGAAGGATCATCAGGCCTTCATATGTCTCTTCCCTGAAGGGGAAAAAACACGTTGTTCCTCTTGCAGAACGCTCATAGCAGGACAATGATCTTTGATGCATCTCAATGATATGGGAAAAGGGGATATTTCCATCTCCTTTATTGAAAACATGCCTGATGCCGCATTTGTCATTGACCGTGAATGCAGGGTCGTCCATGCCAATCTGAAGGCCAGGCAGCTTGTATCAAAAGAGGAGCCGACAGGTGAGTACTGCTACGCTTTATTGCACGGGTATGATGAGCCGTGCCCAGTGCCTTTGACAGAATGTTCAGTCAGAGCTGTCTTTCAGACAGGCGCACCCGCGTCCATTGAGAGCTCTCATATCGGGGCCGAGGATGAGACAATGGTCCATGAAATCATGGCATTTCCCATAGACTCCGGCGCTCAAAAGGCCCTGTCATATATCGGGGTCATAGTCAGGGGAAAAAGCACGTTTAGCGACGAACGGCTTGTCCACATCGGAAAGATGGCAGCTCTCGGGACGATGCTGATTCATATCGTGCATAATCTCAACAGCGCCATGTATGTGATAAATAACTATATAGGCGCCATAGGGAAAAAATGCGAGAAGGGCCTTGTCAGCGAAGACATAATTGAAAATTTCTCGAAGCTGAGCAAGGCTGCTGAATACGGCAGCGGACTGACCACGACCCTCCTTGATTATATGAGATCAACAAATGGGGCGCTGCAGAAGATTTATCTGAAGGACGCGATTGAAGAGATAACAGACATATTTTCTTCCGCCTTTGCGCATCTGAACATTAAAACTGAACTTGATTTTCTTCCGGGCGGCGTGCGTGTTGAAAGACGGTCTATCCTGACGGTTCTTTTCTGCATGATACAAAATGCCATGGAGGCAATGGAAAAAGGAGGCACGCTTTCCATTGTTCTAAGGGACAATGAGGTGACGATCAGCGATACAGGCAGGGGCATGTCAGAAGAGGTGAAGAAGATGCTGTTCAAGCCTTTTTTTACGACATCTCCGAAGGGCACAGGGCTTGGGCTGTATATAACAAGGCTCGCCATGGAGCACATGGGAGGGGTGATCCTGATGGAAAGCAGAGAAGGAGAGGGCACAAAAGTGAGGCTGATTTTCAAGGAGCTGAAATGAGGGTTTTTATAATTGATGACAGGCAGGAGGACAGGGAGAGCCTTAAGGAACTTCTCAGCGCATACGATTACGAGGTTGCCGCTGTCGCAGACGGTGCGGCCGGCATTGAATATCTGAAGAGATGCGAGGCTGATGTTGTGCTCCTTGATATCGTGATGCAGGACAAGGCCGGCATCGAATGTCTGAAGGATATTAAGGCATTGAATCCCGATCAGGATGTCATCCTCATAACAGCCTATGCCACGCTTGAGCGTGCCGTTGAAGGGCTGAGGGAAGGGGCCTATGACTTCCTGAAAAAGCCTTTCAGCCGTGAGGAATTATTCATGTCTCTGGACAGGATAAAGCAAAAGAGACTTACTGAAAAGAGACTCAGGGAGTCAGAGGCTTTTCTTGAGTCTGTCCTGAACGCAATAGGAGAAGCCGTAGTTGTAATAGACAGGGATTTCAGGATTCTCAAGGCCAATAAAGGGTACTCGGAGCAGACCCGTTTTTCGCTTGATGAAATTGCCGGAAGGCATTGCTATGAAGTTTCCCATCATTTGTCTCAGCCGTGCGATGAGGTGGGCGAGGAATGCGCTGTCAGAAAGGCATTTGAAGACGGCATGCACCATTCAGCTGTTCACAGGCACAAGACAAAAGAGGATGAGACGATCTTTGTCAGGACCAACGCATATCCTCTTGCTGACGCCGCAGGCAATATTTATGCGGTTGTTGAGACAGTTGAGGATATAACGGATATGAAAAGGCTTGAGGATGAAAAGGAGCGCCTGAAGGAGCAGCTCATTCAGTCCCAGAAGATGGAGGCAATAGGCAATCTTGCAGCCGGGATTGCCCATGATTTTAATAATATGCTCACCGGGATATCCGGGTTTGCGGAACTTGCGCTTGCAAAGGCCGAATCAGAGGATATGAGAAAATACCTTGAGCATGTCGTAGAGATGAGCGACCGCGCCGCCTCTCTGACAAACCATATTCTCATTATAGGCAGAAAGGCGCCGGTAAAGAAAAAACTGCTCGATCTCAATCAGTTCGTCAAAGACTCAATCTCTTCCATTAAGAGGATGGTGGAGGAAAATACGATCATGTCCGTGGATTATTTTGAGAGTGGGCTTCCTGTTGAAGCGGACGAGGGGCAGCTATATCAGGCGCTGTTGAATCTTATCATAAATGCGAGGGACGCCATGCCGGGAGGCGGCAGGATTCTGGTAAAAACAGGCGTTGACGACAAGGCTGGACATGTCTTCTTCTCGGTCAAAGACACGGGCCACGGTATCCCTGAGGATATCAGGGAGAGGATCTTTGAGCCTTTTTTCAGCACAAAGGAAATGGGCAGGGGGACAGGCCTCGGTCTTGCCATTGTTTATTCCATTATTCAGAACCATAACGGATGGATTGATGTTGTCAGCGGGAAGGACATTGGGGCTGAGTTGAAGGTTTTTCTGCCGCGCAGCAGTGCTGCTGTTGAACAAACCGTTGCGGCGAAAGAGGATAAGGACGCTGCCGAGGGCAACGGCAAGACCATACTGATCGTGGATGATGAGAAAATTGTGCGGGGGTTCCTGAAGGAGCTTCTCTCTCTTCACGGGTATGACGCAATAACTGCCGAAGACGGATATGAGGCGATGGATATGTTCAGCAGAAATCCCGCAGGGTTTGATCTCATTATCCTTGACAGGATAATGCCGGGTTTGTCAGGCATCGAAGTTATGAAAAGGATCAAAGAGACAAGACCCGGCCAGAAGATTATTCTTGCGACCGGTTATGCCATGCCCTCGGAGCTTGAAGAGTCCGAGAAACTGTGCATGAAAATACTGTTCAAACCCATAAAGGGAGCTGATGTTTTGAGAGTGGTTAAAGAGGCGTTGGAGCAGAGGCAGGGTTGAAAGTTCTTTCAGGGGAAGATAAGGCATGGGAGCTTCTTGCCGGGCTTCAGCCTGAAGATGTCTGTAAACGGACAGGGGCTGAATATGACCGGCAGACAGGCGCCTATCGCATTTCGGTATTCGGGGCCATGTTTTCAGTCGCTCATCAGAAAAAAGAGATATTGGCTCTTTCGCCTGGCGGAGAGATATTCCTGACGCGTCTCCGGTATTTCTTTGTACTCTCAGTCATATGGTATATGGTCGGGGCAGCGGACGTGCAACCTACAGGAAAACTGGTCAAGCCGTCCGGCATGCCGGGCGGCGATATTTTTTTCAGGGGTTCACACGTGCTTCCTCTCGAACAGATCGCAAAAAAATTTGGCGCTGACAGGGATGGATTCATGGACAGGGGCTTGCTCTATGGCGGCAGACAGGCGGAATATGGAGACGCCTCGCTCGAACTTTCTCCCTTTCCCCGGATACCTGTGACCGTGGTTCTGTGGCTTGCCGACGAGGAGTGGGAGGCCAGGGCTGACCTTCTGTTTGATTCGTCCTCAACAGCTCATCTTCCGATTGATGTCCTCTGGTCGGTAGCGATGATGACGTTGCTGCTTTTTATATAGGGCCCCTGCCGGACTGTAGCCCTGTACTGCCCTGCATTTGAGGCCACTGTGACCTGACAGCGGATTTTTGGGATTTGCTCAGGAAGCGTCAGAGGCCTGGGTGACTGCTTTTTCGGAATTGACCGCCACAGCATAAAAGAGATACCCCGCTGCAATCATAAAAGAAAAAAAGGCGCTGTACGGGTATTGGATATCGAGGATTGCATGCGCGGTTTCGAGCATAACGGCCGGCGTGAAGGCAACAACAGACAGGCGGGTCAGCGCCCTGATATCGAGATTGACATTGAAATACTTAGCAAAATTCCCTCCCAGAAGCGCCAGCAGGACCGCCTGGACTACATGAAAGGCAAAGGATGCAAGCAGGACAAACGGAAAGAGTACAACTGCAAACAGGTTGTTGATCACATCAAGCCAATTATAGATCAGCTTTGGCGTAATCGTAAGGTCATCAACATCCCTGAGAGCAACGGATTTTTCCACTGTGTCGCCCCTTTTAATGATAAAGGTCTTTTTTGTGAGAAGCATCAGTGCGGGTGTTCTGTTCAGTGATTCAAACTGACCGGAGGTGTCTATGATCGCAAACGGCCTGTTTTTCTTTCTGTCATGGATAATGTAAGGCACAGCTTCCCTGATGGACGCCTCTCCCTTTGAGATAGTTATGACAGGCACCTGCTCAACAAATGAAGGGGCCTCGTCAGCGATGAATTCAGAAACGCTGCGGTGCATGTTCATAAGCTCAGGTACCCAGAATATCGTCAGGATAAAAAGAAGATACGGGAAAAAGAGCCCTTTTCTGTTTCTTGCAATGTCCCGGTAGAGGTTTCCGGCAAAGAATGAAAGATAGAGCATTTGTAAAAATGAATGCTTTCCAGGGTTTTTTCGTTGTATCATGATTTTTCGGATTGGCAGTTAATATTTTCCGGCTGGGCCATACCGAGATTCTTTACAAGACCTTCGAGCAGGAAGATGATTGATTCCACATCGAGAAACCTGTCGGCAGTCTGATCAAAAAGGACCTTCACCTTTGAAGGAAACTCGTCTTCTTCTGGCCAGTAAAGGACTATCACAGGTAATTTAGGCAGCAGAAAAAGGCTCCATGCGTAAGGCGCAGGGAAATCAGTGGTCCTGACGGCCCCGAGTTTCATGAGTGTCTCAGCTGTGCTTTCAAGGCCGGAAGCAAGCATCTCACTGAGAGGTTCTTCGCATTCCCTTAAAAATGAGGAAGCCTTTACCATGCCGCTTTTTAATTCGCTGAACGAAACCCATTTGCCTGACAGTTCAGCCTTGCCGTGGGTGTTTATATAGTGAAGAAGCAATATTCGGATCCAGGGCGTGATGTGCCCGAGAGTCTGAATCTCTCCATCCTGAGATATTTCAAATTGTCTTCCAAGGCATGGTATAAACAGTTTGCCGCTGCGGAATTCTCCTCCAAGGTCCCGGGCGATGCCGGAAAGGTCAGAAGTACTCATCTTCTCCCGAAGGGATTGGATAAGTTCCTCCCTCCAGTCAGTCTTAATAATGGCGCCTTTCAGTGCGGAGATATCATCCGGAGTCAGATATGGGCATTCAGCAAGGTCAGCCTCTCCTCTTATTAATGAAAGGGCAAACGGCATGCATGCCTTTGGCCTGCATTTACCGCAGTTTTTTTTCGGAAGCCTTCGGTAGAGATCAACAGCATTCATCTGGTAAACCCTAATGTTACATTCGGAGTCGACAATTTTCAAATCCTTTCAAGGCAACAGGATCCATTCAGGGGCCTGAGCATGGCTATCAGGACTTCACTCATATTAATCAGTTCATAAGTTTCCGGACAGTTAAAAAATCCCTCCTAACCTCCCTTTGCCAAAGGGAGGAACAATTCCCCTCTTTGGCAAAGAGGGG
>JAGVHR010000028.1 GCA_020056455.1 Thermodesulfovibrionales bacterium | reverse complement strand
TTTACAGGTTGTTGCAGCCTTTTTCGAGATCTTCCTGATCTTCATTCTTACACCTCCTTTGTCCAAAAATCCGGGCTTCATGCCCTTTCATTCCGTTGTTTTGATTATATCATACAAAAAACATCTGTAAAGGTCTCTCCCGAGAGGGTTTCCAAGGGTTTCAGCCCTGAATCTGCATCCGCCTCTGCACGCCTCAAGATATTCACAGTCGCATTCCAAGTCTCTGAGTCTGACCGGCGCAATGCGTTTCCAGCAGTTTTCTAACCCGTCTTCGACAGAGCCTGCATTATTATCGGAATAAAAGGTGCATTTTGAGGCCCTGCCGTCTGCCATGACAGACATTAGATGCAGGCCGCAGCCGTACCCCTGGCTGCTGCCATGCAGTCCTTGTCCAAAGCCATATTTCAGATACCTGCCGCCTATTTCAGGAGATACGGAAAGCCCTGTATTGGTTGTCAGCCTTCCTGAAACGCAGGGGACGTCGACAGTCCAGTCCCTGACACCTGTTTCCCTGAAGAGTCTGTCCATCTCTTCAAAGTCATTGAGATTTGCAGTATGTACCATAGTGGATACCGACACTTCAAATCCGGCCTCAAGGCAGAGATGGACCGCTCTCATTGCCTTTACGAATGAGTTTGTTCCGCGCAGGATATCATGCGCTTTTTCAAGCCCGTCAATGCTGATCTGTATTTCCTGCACATTGAGAGTCTTCAGCAGTTGCCGTGATATGAGAAGCCCGTTTGAAAAAAGCACCTTGCGGAGGGAAAATTCAGGCAGCAGGTTGTTCAATGACAGGAAATTACTGTGAAGCAACGGCTCTCCGCCGGTAATCAGCACCCTGAGACCCTGCATCTGTTCAAACTCGCGAAGAATATCTCTGACCTGCCCGACAGAAAGCTCATGGACCTGATCTTTGCCGATATAGCAGTGTTTGCACCGGAGATTGCACCTATCGGTTATCTGAAGTTCGAGATATCTGAGCGATGGCTGCGGGGCCTTTGACAGGGCCGGCCTGATAATATTTATCGGATCAGAAGAAAGTATCCCCTCGTGCAGGCAGTAATCAATGAATTCTCCATCACTATCTGAACAACCTTCTTCAGAAGAGCATCTCCTGAGAAAATCAAAGGATGCTTCATCGAGTTCATACAACTCATCAGTCCGGGCATGATATACGGAAGGGGTCTCAAGCCATTTCAGACAGGCATCCGGCGAAAGGAAATAACTCATGGTCTATTATACAATATGGCTGCTGCAGGTCTCACTCTGAGGCTGTAACTGCATTCCTTAATTCACGAGCCTTTTCATTACAGTAATGAATGGTTTAAAATAATGCCTCAGACAGTCCCTGACGAACTCGTAAAAGTCATATCAAAGCTTATGAAAGGATATAAACATGCTCTCTTTACGCGCTCAAAAGATCAAGCCGTCTCCAACCCTTGCGATTGACTCAAGGGCAAAGGCCATGAAGGCCTCAGGCATCGATGTAATCAATTTCGGTGTCGGAGAACCGGATTTTGATACCCCGGAAAACATTAAAGAAGCGGCCTGCAAGGCGATAAAGGACGGGTTTACGAAATATACTGCGGTCGGCGGCATCGATCCTCTGAAGGACGCTATTATAGGAAAGTTCGAAAGAGACCAGGATCTTTCCTATAAAAGGGAGGAGATCATTGTTTCCTGCGGCGCTAAACACAGTCTTTATAATATTGCTCAGGCGCTGTATGGTCCGGGGGATGAGGTCATCATTCCGTCACCCTATTGGGTTTCCTATCCTGACCAGGTCCTTCTGAATGATGCAACGCCTGTTTTTGTCAAGACCTATGAAGCGGATTCCTTTATGATAAGGCCCGAAGCGCTTGAGGCCTGCATTACAAAAAATACAAAAGCGCTTATTCTGAACTCTCCTTCAAATCCCACAGGCATGCTTTACGACAGGGAAACGCTTGCAAAGATCGCTGAACTTGCAGTCAGGCATGACTTTTATGTTGTTTCAGACGAGATATATGAGAAGCTCGTTTACGACAGCTATTCGCATGTGAGCATTGCTTCGCTTGGCGCTGAGATAAAGGACCGGACGCTTGTAGTCAATGGCCTGTCCAAATCCCATGCCATGACAGGATGGAGACTTGGATATACTGCAGGGCCTGCTGATGTGATAAAGGCCATGACGAACATCCAGAGCCAGTCAACTTCAAATCCGAGTTCGATCACGCAAAAAGCGGCTGTCGAAGCCCTGAACGGACCTCAGGATTTCATAGGTGTTATGCTTGCCGAGTTCGACAAACGCAGAAAATTTGTCGTTGCCGAACTCAATACAGTGCCTGGCATTACCTGTGTTATGCCAAATGGCGCCTTTTACGCGTTCCCGAACACATCGGAAGTCTATGGCTCGCGGTTCGGGACAAAAGAGATCAATTCTTCAGCAGACCTTGCGTTGTATTTTCTTGATGAGGCAAGGATAGCGCTTGTGCATGGGGATGCGTTTGGAGACGATAACTATCTCCGGATATCCTATGCAACGAATATTGAAGATATCAGAAGGGGGCTTGATCGTATCAGACAGGCTGTACAGAATCTTGCACGATAATATGGAGATGACTGAAACATTCAAGTCCGGCTTTGTTGCTCTTATAGGCAGGCCTAACGTCGGAAAGTCAACGATTCTGAATGCGATTCTTGAACGGAAGATAGCGATCACCACGGACAGGCAGCAGACTACCAGAAACCGCATACTTGGGATCAAGACCCTGGAGCATGGCCAGATAATCTTTGTTGACACACCCGGCATCCATAATCCACATCATGCCCTTGGAGAGGCTATGGTCAGAACGGCACAGGAAGTCATCAGGGATGTTGACTCCGTTGTTTTCGTAACAGATGCCGAGGTGCCGGCTGCAGAAGACCAGGCTGTTTTTGAAATGCTCAGTGGCATAACGAAGCCTGTCTTTTTTGTTCTGAACAAGGCTGACAAAAAAAGTCCTTCTGAAATCACCAGGATCCTGAATGAATACTCCGGCCTCTTCTCCTTTGCTGCGCTTCTGTCCGTATCAGGCCTAAAGAACAAGGGGACCGGCTTTATTGTCGAAAGATTGATGCAGGCGCTACCTGACGGTCCGAAATACTATGACGATGATATGATTACTGATCAGTACGAGAGGTTTATGGCTGCTGAGATCGTCAGGGAAAAGATCATCAAGAATACGTCTGAAGAAGTCCCTCATGCTGCTGCCGTGGAGGTCCTGGAGTGGAAGCAGAAGAAAAACGGGCTGGTCGTGATCAGGTGCGTCATTTATGTTGAAAGGGACGGTCAAAAAGGTATTATAATAGGAAAAAACGGGGAGAAACTGAAGAAGATCGGCCGGCAGGCCCGCATTGATATTGAAAAGCTTATTGGAGCAAAAGTGTTCCTCGAACTTCGGGTCAAGGTGAAGAAGGACTGGCGTGATGACAAGAAGATGCTGCAAACATTGGGGTATTGATAAATGTTTTTAGAGATGAAGGTCGAAGGCCTTCTTTTTGATCCAAAGAGCAATATGTATATCCTGATCCTCAAGGAAACAGAAGGCGCCGGCACGCTCCCTATCTGGATCGGCAAGCCTGAGGCTGATTCCATAGCTCTTGCCCTCGGGAAAGTAGCGACGCCCCGCCCCCTTACTCACGATCTGATCAAGAACCTCATCGACGGCCTTAAAGTAAAGGCTACGAAGGTCGTTATTACTGAGATTGTCGACAACACCTATTATGCCCTTATTTATCTAACGGACGGCCACAGAGACACACTTGTTGATTCCAGGCCCAGTGACGCAGTTTCAGTTGCGCTCCGGCTGAATATCCCGATTCTGGTGGAAAAGACCATACTCTCAGCCAAGGCAGGTGACGAACTCGACGATTGGCTGAAGAACCTCAAGCCGGAAGATTTCGGTAATATCATGTAATGCTGCAGAGGACCGAAGGCATTGTACTGCGGACCCTCCAGTACGGGGAAGCAGACCTGATTGTAACTTATCTTACGAAGGACCTGGGGATAGTAAAAGTATTTGCCAGAAGTCCGAGGAAGACAAAAAGCAGGTTCGGCAGCAGTCTTGAACCGCTCACATGTTCAGTTATCTCTTTCTGGGGCAAGGAAGACGCTGCCTTACCCCGCTTGACCCAGGCAGATATCCTCCATGCCTTCAGCCATATAAGGGAATCGCTGCACTGTTTTCTCAAGGCCTCAGAGCTGATCGAACTGACCATGCATCTTGTACCGGAAAGGGACAAGAGCAGAAATGTTTATTCTCTTCTCGTAAGTACGCTTTCCGCATTGGAAGAAGGATGTAAAAACCAGCTTATAGCCCTTTTTTACAAGCTCAGACTCCTTGATATGACCGGTTTTTTGCCGAGTCTTCAGGCCTGCGGCCGGTGCGGCGGTCCGAGTGATGCATTTCATTATCTGCAGGGAACGGTATTATGCGGGAGATGCTCGCCTGACGATGAGATGCCGGACAGGCTTTCCCCAAGAGCGAGGACTTTTTCCCAAAGCCTGCTGAAATGGGATATTTCAAAGCTGGACAGATTAAAACCTGCTGAAGGTGTTCTGAGAGAACTTGCGCTGCTTATTGACGAACACGCCCGCTATGTTATAGGAAAAAACCTCAGGACAAAGGCCTTCAAGGCTTAGGGGAAACAGAAAATGCAGATATGCCGTTTAATGCATAGCCGGTCTCTGCTTTGGGTCTCTCTTCCATATTCCCCTCCACCTTCTATACTTCTCTTCGTTTTTCTTCCTCTTCCTGAATAGTCTTGCACTCTATGCACATATTCGTAACCGGACGTGCTTCAAGCCTCTTTAAATCGATTTCGTACCCGCAGTCGTCGCAAATGCCGAAGGTCCCGTTGTCTATCCTTTCAAGCGCTTCATCTATCTTCTTGAGAAGCCGTTGTTCCCTGCCCCGCAGACGCAGCATGAAGTTCATATCTGTTTCAGCTGAAGCCTGATCTCCCATGTCAGGGAAAAGCGTTACAACGGGGAGTTCATTGAGGGCGACTTCTGCTTCGTTGAGAAGCGCTGCCCGCTGTCTGAGAAGGATGGTCTTTATTTTCTGAAACTTATTTCCCTGCGGAGCTTTTGAGGCAGGCTTTGCAACCGGTTTCATTTCGTTCTGTTTAACTGCCGGAGCTGCTTTCTTTGGGGCGGGTTTTGCTGTTTTTCCGGCAGCAACAGGCGCAGCCTTACTGCTTTTGACAGCCGGCGACTTTGTTTTTAAAGACGCCCCTTTTCCTGAAGTTTTCCTGATTGTCATAGTTGCTCCTAACTAAAGTTGATTTGCCCGACAAAACGTTTTCTTCTTCATCAGGATGCCCTGAGTTTCAGAGGCAGGATTACTGAACCTCATCCTTTCCGAAGTTATTATGTCTTTAATATTATAGGTGATGGAAAAAAAATTATTCAATCATATTCATTTTTCCTTCAAAATGACGTAGTATGCTTTTAACACTATTAATAAGACCATAAGTAATCGGGATTTGTATGGAAAATCTCCCCTCGCCCCTCTTTGCCAAAGAGGGGAATTATTCCTCCCTTTGGCAAAGGGA
>JAGVHR010000234.1 GCA_020056455.1 Thermodesulfovibrionales bacterium | reverse complement strand
CCTGGCAAGCAGTTCAAGCGTGCGGCGCCTTGCCCGCACGGCGGTTGAGGCATCAAGATAGAATTTCATCCAGGCATATGGAAAGACTATACTCGTCATGTCCCTGCCTTCAGCCACAAGATTTGTGTGGTGCAGCGCCGCCCGCTGAATATCGAGAAGAAATTCGCGCACACACTTTCGCGCTGAAAAAACAGATGCATAATGGCTCGCCTCAGGAGAGCGTATCTCCTGAGAAACATCCTTGTTATTAAGCAGGACAGCGCCCTGCCTCAATACAATCCTTGTCTTTTCAAGGACTGCAACAAGCTCGCTGTCGCAGGATTCTTCATTGAGACCATGACGCAGCAGGTCCAGAGCAACAGCACGGTAGAGGGCCCCTGTGTCAAGGTATTCGTAGCCTAATTCTTTTGCGAGGAGCCTGGCGATGGTGCTTTTTCCAGCTCCTGAGGGGCCGTCTATAGCGATGACCCTGTTCATTCGGACAGCCTCTGCAGGGTAGAGAAAAAATCCGGGAAGGATATGGCTACAGCAGAAGCATTATTAATGCCGGACACACCGTGGGCAGCAAGTCCGGCTACTGCCATGGACATAGCGATCCTGTGGTCTCCGTGGCTGTCAACCTCAGCGCCGTTTAAATCTTCAGCGCCTGTTATATTCAGTCCGTCGGGGAATTCTTCCACCTGCACCCCCATCCTGCTCAACTCCACAGCCATAGCTCTGATACGGTCGGATTCTTTTACCCTGAGTTCAGCTGCCCCCCGTATTATGGTTGTGCCGCCGGCTTTTGCAGCTGCAACGCAGAGGATAGGAAACTCGTCTATAAGGGAAGGGACCATCTCGGCTGTTACAACTGCGGGTCTCAACCCTGAGGAGCTTCTGCTTAGGATATCGGCAACCGGTTCACCCGACACAAAGCGTCTGTTGGAAATCTCAATATCTGCTCCCATGGTTTTAAGCACATCTATCAGGCCTGTCCGGGTAGGGTTAATGCCGACATTTTTCATTACCACCTCAGAATCCGGAAGGAGAAGCGCAGCGACAATGAAAAAGGCTGCTGAGGAAAAGTCACCCGGCACATCTATCTCCTGGGCGTAAAGCTCTCTGCCGCCGGCTACAGTTATAGTCAGACCTTCTGTCTTCATGTCAGCGCCAAAGGCAGGCAGCATACGCTCTGTATGGTCACGGGATTTTGACGGCTCCCTGATCTCAGTCATACCTTCAGTATACAGCCCTGCCAGCAGGATGGATGACTTGACCTGGGCGCTTGCAAAAGGCATTTCATAGGTAACAGGAGTGAGTTTGCCGCCTCTGATGGCCAAAGGGGCATACCTGCTGTTTTCTCTTCCCGTAATCTGTGCCCCCATGAGGCCCAACGGTTTAATGATCCTTGCCATGGGCCTCGAACGAAGGGACCTGTCGCCGGTAAGCACCGAAAAAAAAGGGTTTGCGGAAAGGACACCTGACAGGAGCCGGATCGTTGTTCCTGAATTCCCGCAGTCAACCACATCAAAGGGTTCAGTGAGACCGCGCAGACCCTTGCCGTGAATAATGAGGGTATGGCCCTGGTCCACGATCTCTATGCCAAGCGTCCTGAAGGCATGCATGGTGCTTTCCGTGTCCTGTGCCCTTAGGAAATTCCTGACAATCCCCTTGCCCCTGGCAATAGCCGAGAACATGACCGCCCTGTGTGATATGGATTTGTCAGGCGGTGGAATTACCTCTCCTGAGAGGCGTTTTGCAGGGGTTATCTCAATCCTGTCCAAGTGTTTCCCTCTGTGAACTGGCTTTTAACAGTTCCTGTTTCAAAAGACCGGGATCGGATTGCTTAAGGCATTGTTCAATCCTGCCAAGGTTGTCCCTGAATATCGCTATCATCTCAAGCAGATTTTTGCTGTTCATCAGCGAAATGTCCGTCCAGATATCAGGCGAGCTTGCCGCTATCCTTGTCATGTCCTTAAAACCCTGACCGCAGAATGAGAAGTATGCCCTGTCGATATCTGAAACCGTATTGACCATGGCATAGGCAATAAGGTGGGGCAGATGGCTGACCGCAGCATATATTCTGTCATGCTCAGCAGGCCCCATCGTCATGACCCGTGAGCCGAAACTGCGCCACATCTCCGTAATGACTTCCAGTGCAGCCGGCTCAGAGCGCTCTGTCGGCGTCATGATGCAGAGGGCGTCACTGAATAAATCTGCGGATGAAAAGTCAATGCCGGACCTGTCGCTGCCCGCTATGGGGTGCCCCCCAATGAACCGGACGCCAGCAGGCATGAGGTTTTCAATCTCATATACCAGGGCGCCCTTTACACTGCCGACATCAGTCACTATCGCTCCTCTCTTGAAGCCGGAAGAGGCCCTTTTTACCAGCTCCACAAAGGAACCGGCAGGACTTGCAAGCAGGATGATATCAGCCTCACC
Organism: Thermodesulfovibrionales bacterium; assembly: GCA_020056455.1. GTDB lineage: Bacteria > Nitrospirota > Thermodesulfovibrionia > Thermodesulfovibrionales > UBA6898 > UBA6898. Next base: position 2,562 of record JAGVHR010000234.1, on the reverse strand, counting down.
GCATGCTGACGCAGGATCCTGAGCATATGCGTCTATTATTCCTCTGCCGAGCGCAAGCTCGAGATTTTCCCTGTTCCTGCCGAAGCCTGTCACATGCCTGCAAAGGCCATGCTTCTTTGCTGCAAGGCTGAAAGATGCGCCCAGCAGGCCAACGCCAAGGATTGCCGCCTTATTAAAAATCAAGGATCAGATTTCCCTTCCCACTGCCAGGGCAAAAGGTTTCAGCTCTTTCATGAGTTTGTCAAACTGTTCAGAATATGTCGTATTTCCTCTTTAGTATTTGCAGCAGAACTCAGAACAATGATATCCATTCCTTCTCCTTAAACAGCAGTCTCAGTTGACAAGCGCTGCCTTGAACGCCTCAATAAACCTTCTGTTTTCTTCCGGCAGCCCGATGGTCACCCTGATAGCCTTCGGGCCCATTGGCCTGACGATAACACCCATACTGAGGAGCTTTTGGTTGACAGACGCGCTGTCTTCAACCTGCATATATATAAAATTCGCCTCAGTAGGCACAAAGCACGTCCCGAGTTCTTCAAGCTCCCTGTAGAGCCGGCTCTTGCCTGTTTCATTGGTCTTCCTCGATGCTGTCACATGGGCCTCATCAGATAAAGCCGCAAGCGCTGCTCTTTGCGCGATTGAATTGGTATTGAAAGGCTCTCTCAGCCTGTTCATATCAGCAAGGATGTCCTGTTTTGCAATGCCATAACCGATACGCAGCCCTGCCAGACCATAGATCTTCGAGAAGGTCCTGAGGATAAGCACATTTTTCCCGGACCTGAAATGCTTCAGGCTGTCAGCATAATCAGGATTAGTGACATATTCGTAATATGCCTCATCCACTACAACCAGGATATCATCCGGAACTTTTTCCATAAGCCTGTCGAACTCTTCCCTGGTATTGATAGTGCCTGTAGGGTTGTTCGGGTTTGCGATAAACATCATCCTGGTCTTCGGCGTAACAGCCTCGGCCATTGCAGCAAGGTCATGGATAAAATTCCTAAGAGGGACCTGGATCGCCCTGCCGCCTGCAGCCTGTACAGATATTGCGTAGACAACAAAGGAGGGCGAGGCCATGACCGCCTCATCGCCCTCCTTCATGTAGGTCCGTACTGCAATGTCCAGAAGCTCGTTTGAACCATTGCCGAGTATCAGTTCGTCTTCGCTGACGGAAAGCGCCCTGGAAAGCGCCTTTTTCAGATAATAGCCCGCGCCGTCAGGATACCGGTTAATGTCTGAAAAGGATTTCTGAATGGCTTTAAGCGCTTCAGGCGAAGGACCGAGAGGGTTCTCATTGGAGGCAAGCTTGATCGAGTTCTGAATGCCGAGTTCCCGTTCGAGCTCCTCCATGGGTTTGCCCGGAACATAAGGCTGGATTGCCTTTATATAGTCCGGTGGCTGTATCATGATACCTTCCCCTGGGGATATGACCCGAGTATCTTGAGATAAAGGCAGTTTTCTTTAAGAGAGTCAATCGCCTTCCGGATCTTCCGGTCCCCGATATGCCCTTCCATGTCCACGAAAAAAATATACTCCCAGGCTTTTCTCTTCGAAGGCCTGGACTCGATCTTTGTAAGATTGATCTTCGCCCTCTTAAACGGCAGCAGCACCTCGTATAGCGCGCCGGGCTTATGCTTGATAGAGAACATGACCGAGGTCTTGTCATTGCCTGTGCGTTGCGGGAATTCCTTTGATATTACGAGAAAGCGCGTTACATTTTTCCTGTTGTCCTGAATATTACGTTCGAGTATGTTCAAATCATACATGCGGGCCGCGATCTCGCCGGCAATGGCTGCGGAAAGCGGCTCCTTTGCCGCCAGCTCGGCAGCCCTTGCAGTGCTGGTAGATTCGGCTGCAGGCACTCCAGGCATGTTGGCCTCAAGCCATCCTCTGCACTGGGCAAGTCCCTGAGGATGAGAATAGATCTTCTTTATCTTTGCTCTGTCTATCTGCCTGGAAAGAAGATTATGAGATATCTCAAGAATGATCTCAGCAACAACCTGCAGTTCAGAATCCACAAACATGTCAAGTGTATGGCTCACAACACCTTCATTAGAATTTTCAATCGGGACAACCCCGTACTCTGCCTTGCCTGTCTCAACATTTTCAAAGACCTGCTTTATGCTGTCAACCGGCAAAAAAGCAGCAGACGAGCCAAAATGACGAAGGGCCGCAAGGTGCGTATAAGTAGCAAGAGGGCCAAGGCATGAAACCTTCAACGGTTCTTCCAGCGAAACGGACGCGGAAAGGATTTCCCGGTATATAGCTTTGAGCGCGTCATTGGGAAACAGCCCCTTGTTCTGCGAAGTGAGGCGTTCAAGGATCTGCCGCTCCCTGTCAGGTTTATAAAAACGGGACTTTTGGGCGCGCTTGATATTGCCGACCTCGATCACGACCTCTGCCCGTCTGCTGAGGAGGCTGATAATCTCATCGTCTATTGCGTCGATCTTTTTTCTGAGTTTGTCCAGATCAGCCATTCTGCCCGGCTATTCCCCTTGACCAAAAGTAGATAGTGTCAATAATTCTACCCGAAATTTTCTTATTTATTCAAGGAGTTGTATG
>JAGVHR010000181.1 GCA_020056455.1 Thermodesulfovibrionales bacterium | reverse complement strand
TTCGGATTGAAATTCGGGTGGCTGATCATAGCCAATATCTCCCCTGTCCGAGCGTCAAGAATGACCACTGCGCCAACCCTGTCGCCCAATGCTGCATCCGCAACCTTCTGAAGTTCTATATCAATCGATACCTGCAGAGGCGGCTTTCTCTCGATAGTCTTTACAAAATACCAGCGCCGGGCCTGACTCTTACTAATGAGCTTATGAGCATGCCTTCCCTCTATTCCTGCCATTCTCGGCTTCAGAAAGCGCGGCCTTTTCCGGCAGGTGTGGTCTGAGAAGATGCCTGAAAAGCGCACTCCAATGCGGGCCGTGGAAAAAAGGCAGTTTGTTGATAGGGTGAATTACCCGAAAGGTCAGCGACAGAAGGACCAGCCGAGGGACAAAGTTCATAAGCCTATGCGAGGATGACACACTTCAGTTTTCCAAAAGAAAGGTTTTCATATGGCTTAACTGATAAAAATATCAAAATCTGACGAATAAGCGGTTTGATCTGACGCAAATCTGACGAAAGGCTATTCTTTGAGAATATAATGGGTAGCCCTCCCGGACCCTCTCTGCTCGATAAGTTCTAAATCCATAAGCTTCTTGAAGTCCTGGTTTGCCGTATCTCTGGTCAAGGGCTGGCATCCGCTATGCCCTGTCCTCTCCCCTTGAATATGTTTCATATATCACCTTCAGCAGAGGCATCAGAGGTGGCAGATCGGTCTGAACCGTATCCCATAGTATTTTGTCGCTGACGCCGAAATACTCATGCACAACAAAATTGCGCATGGCCCGCATGTCGTTCCGGGGAACTTCCGCATGATTCAGGGATATCTCTTCGGGAACATGGGAAGCAGCCTCGCCGATAATAATTGAAGTTCCTGATCACCGCATCCACGGTCTTTCTGTCTGCTATGAAGTCCTCATAAGACATGCCTTTGACATAAACCTCAACGGCAGAGATCGCACCCAGGATATCGCTTATTCTAAAAAGCCAATCCCTATGCGGCACGGACTGCCTCCTCCATGATCCGCCCTTTCAGCACCTCATGGAGGGCATCAGGCGTTGCAAGGTCAACCTTGCATTCAAGCAGTGCCGACAACATGCGCTGAAGCCTTGAGAATTCAAACAGCCCGATATGCGCATCATCTTCGAATTCCACAAGCAGATCAACGTCGCTTGTCTGCTTTTCATCGCCGCGCGCAACAGAGCCGAAAAGATAGAGCGACTTCACATGGAACTCCTGGAGGCTCTGGCTATTCATCCTCAACTTCGACATGATCTGTTCTTTATTCATTATGGTCACCTCCTGCTTAATCCTCTTGCTATTTTAAAGATTGTGTCAATAAATCTTCACCTTCTTCACGACCTTCCCGACGATCAGGTACTTGAGGCCCTTCTTCAGTTCAATGTCCTCATAGCTGGAATTGAGGGGATGCAGGACAAGCTCATTCCGGAATGTTTTCATCTGCTTGAACGTGGCCTCTTCTTCATCGTTCTTTATGACAACATGGTCATTTGCCCTTGCCACCTGCCAACTCTTTTTTGCCAGGCAAGAAATTACTCTCTGAGACCAGCGACCGGCCCAGCTTTCTTTCTATCTGCTTTCTGGTAGTCCCGGCGATCTGTCCCCCGGCCCTGGCATCGTCTTTGAGCCTCGACACCCCCTTGGTATCCCTTGTCCTGTGAATCTCGGTTGTTGTCCTTTCGCCGAGCATGGTCAGGATCAGCTCAAAATCATCCATGTGATCGCGCAGGTTTTCCCTTTTAAAGCCTTTGAGCTTCTTATACTCAGACGGCACAAGGCCGAAGGTTGCCTTTAAAATCTCGGCAGTCAGGATCTCATAATCTTTTTCCTTTTCAGCGCCCCTGTTTTTCCATTCATCGGTCAGCTCTTCACGGATCGCATTGCCGCGCATTCTTTTTTCGATCCAGTCTTCAGGATATCCCTTGAGCTTGTAGAGCATTCTCGTTCTCTTGGTCGCAAGCTCCGGGTTCTCGATCTCCTGCACCCTTTCATAGCCCACCTTGGCGAGCCACCGTTTGAAAGGCTCGGCCTTGGGTGAGGGGATTGACTGGATAATTCAGTAGCACTATAATGTAATTGAAATTAAACTTCAATAACATCGGAGAGCATATGGATTTACAGAGCTTTAACCCCTGGTGGAAGTCAGGAAACGTCTCCCCGGAATTCACGGGAAGAAAAAGAAAGATATTCAATGAGATCGTCAGGTATGTAGACAAGCGTCAGATTGTACTATTCACCGGGTTAAGAAGGGTCGGCAAGACAACCCTCATGTACCAGATTATCGACGGGCTTCTCAGAAAAGACGTGAAGCCCTATAACATCATGTATTTCTCCTTCGACGAGATGAGGTATGACCTCGAAGAGATCATCAAGCAGTATGAGACAGAGGTGCTCCAGGAGGATATATCAAAGAAGAAAGTCTATTTATTCCTCGATGAGATACAAAAGCTTGAAGGCTGGCCTTCAAAGGTGAAACTCCTCTATGATGCAAACCCGAAATTAAAAATCTTTCTGACCGGCTCGGCACAGATAACCATGTGGCAGGGTACAAGGGAGAGCCTGGCAGGAAGGTTCTTTGATTTTATGATCAAACCCCTGGACTTTGAGGAGTACCTTGATTTCAAAGAGGCTGGAATAGACAAGCACAGGGAGAAGATCTTCGAGAAGGACCTGAAGAGGCATATGGCTGTGTTCCTGAAGACCGGCGGGTTTATCGAGGCCCTTGATATGGAGGAGCCTGTGCTCAGGAAGTACCTCAAAGAGAGCCTGCTTGAGCGTGTCATCTTTGTGGATATTCCGCAGACCTTTAAGCTCGATTTGCCAGAGTTGCTTATGAAACTGCTGACTATCACTGCTTCACGGCCGGGGTTTTATCTTGATTACAAAAACCTGAGCAATGACCTTAACATTGACCAGCGGACGATTGCGAATTACATCTCATATCTTGAATATGCACTGTTCCTGCAGAAGCTTTACAACTATTCTCCGAATCTTCTTACCAGTGAGAAGAAGGTAAAAAGGCTCTATCCATGCAACACGGCCTTCACATTAGCTCTGAATCCACAGGCCGAGCTGCCGGCTGTTCTGGAGCAGTTCTTTGTAAACAGCCTCGATGCAAAGTTCTTCTTGAAGACCCCGCAGAAAGAGGAGATCGACATAATCCATGCCCACGATAATATTGTTCTGCCGGTGGAGATTAAGATCAAGGCAAAGATAGGAATGGATGATGTGAAGACACTCTTCAAGTTCCTTGAGAAAAACAAACTCAAGAAGGCACTACTTGTCACCCTTGATACTGAAACGAAATTTGAGAAAGAAGGCCTTTTGATCGACGCAATCCCTTATTGGAAATACTGGAGCATCAGAGAGAAGGCTATCTGAATATCACGTTCGGAGGGGGAGACACATGCAGAAACAGTGTAACCCCTTGAAAAGATTGGCGGTCCCAACGGGAATCGAACCCGTGTTTTAGCCTTGAGAGGGCCACGTCCTAGGCCGCTAGACGATGGGACCATAATGGCTGGGGAGAGAGGATTCGAACCCCTATAAGCAGATCCAGAATCTGCCGTCTTGCCCTTGGACGACTCCCCAAGCAAGGTAATTTTATAGCATAAAAAACGTTATTTTGTAAATCTCTTCAGGTGGATGGTCCGGAGCCGGGCTGACTATATTTTTGAGCACCAATGTCTGGCGTTCTGGAACATCCTGAGCCATGGTGATACTTTAAGATCTCTTTTCCATTCCTCCGGCATGTATCCCCACTGCCATTTCAGAAATGCCCGCTCAGGGTGAGGCATAATGGCAAGATGCCTGCCGTCCGGAGAACAAAGCGCTGCAATACCGTCAGGAGAACCGTTTGGATTGAAGGGATAGATCTCAGTAGCGTTGCCTTCATCGTCAACATATCTTGCAGGAGCAAGACCTTCACGAAGCACCCTATCTTTAATGGACTTGTCAGGGAAATAGGCCTGGCCCTCACCGTGAGCAACCCAGATGCCCAACACTGAATCCTCCATGCCCTTAAACATTATCGCAGGGCTTGCGAGGATCCTGAGGGAGGCAAATCTGGATTCGAACCTCCCCGATATATTATGTATAAATCGGGGCTGGAGCCTGTTTTCTATGCCCTGCCACGGCAACCAGCCAAGCAGCGCTGAAAGTTGGCAGCCATTGCACACGCTGAGGCTAAAAGTATCAGATCTGTTATAAAAACTCTGGAACTGCTGCCAAAGTTCTTTATTGTATCGTATGACGCCGGCCCAACCCTTTGCCGAATCAAACACGTCAGCATAGCTGAACCCTCCGACAAAAGCAACACCCCTGAAATCAGCAAGGCCCACCCTCTGCTCGAGGAAATCAGTCATTGTAACATCCCAGGTCTCGAATCCTGCCTGGAAAAAAGCTGAAGTCATTTCCCTGTCTCCGTTACTGCCTTCTTCCCTGATGATAGCAACCTTCGGCTTGTCAACCCTCTCCATCATCTCCAGAGTGGTCTCCTCCGGAGTAAACGAAAGGCTGAAGGCCTGACCTTTCCTGTTATAGATCGCCTGCTTCTCCTGCCATGCAACCGCAGGATTTCTCTGAAGCCTGTCTAACTGATAGCTCGTCTCCTCCCAAATGCCCCTGAGTCTTCTCATATCTTCGAGCAGCACGGATTCACCGTCAATCGAGAGGCTGATCTCATTTTTCCGTATTGTTCTGCCTATAATCTGATAAGGGACTTCCTTGTCTTCAAGTATCCTCCTGATTTTCCTCAGCTGCTTCGGCTCATATTCGATCACCATGCCAAGCTCTTCAGCAAAGAGCATGGTCAGGGTATCAACGCGTTCATCAGGTGTGGAGATATTAACCTCAATTCCGCAGTTGCCGGCAAAGGCCATTTCAAGCAGCGTTGTCATAAGGCCGCCGTCGCTCATGTCATGTCCGGAGAGGACCAGTCCCCGGTCCATCAATTCCTGGACCGCCTCAAAGCCGCGTTTCAGTAAGGCAACATCATCAACGTCAGGAGATTCATCACCTATCTGTCCGAAGCACTGGGCAAGCGCAGACCCGCCGGTCCTTTTCTTCCCGCCGCCCAGATCAATATAAATCAGCTTGCTTTTCCCCGGCAGTTTTATATCCGGTGTGACGACTTTAGTAACGTCAGGACATGTTGCATAGGCAGAGACAACCAGTGTTCCGGGAGACTTCACGACCTCTGCGGAACCGTCCTGGTTTGTCACCTTTGCCGCCATCGAGAGACTGTCCTTGCCTCCGTCAACAGCAATGCCGAGACTTACCATGATGTCTCTCATTGCAACAGCAGCATCATATAAATCAGCTCCTTCACCTGGAAGCTTGGGGGCCCACATCCAGTTGCCTGAACATTTAATATCTTCGAGCTTGCTTATTTTAGCCCACATTATATTAGTGACAGCCTCACCAACAGACATCCTGGCCATTGCAGCAGGGTTGATGAGGCCTTTCAGCGGCTGCTCGCCTATTGAGATGGCAGCTCCGGTAATGCCAAAATGGCTCTGCGCTATTACAGCAACATCAGCTACGGTAAGCTGCAAAGGGCCGGTACACTGCTGCCTGGCAACAAGCCCTGTAACGGACCGGTCAACCTTGCTTGCAAGGAAACGCTTTGAACCTACGGAAAGCAGCCTTAACACACGGTCAAGGGCGTCTTTGACTGTGAGACCTTCAGGGAGTTCAAGCGGGCTTCTTTCACGCTTCATCCGGTCGAGATGGAAGGTCTTCTGCGGCATGCTGCCTAATACCTTTTCGAGTTCAAGATTTACAGGAGCGCTTCCGTCGGTCTCGTCATGAAGCACAATGCAGCCATCACCGGTAATCTCGCCGATAAACGCGGCGTGGACTTTCTCTCTCCTGCAGAGGTTGAGGAACTCCTCTGCGCGATCTGCACTGATCAACAATGCATTCTGCTCCTGATACTCTGCGCCCCAGATCTCAAGGACCGAAAGGGTATTGTCGCCGACCTGGATCTTTCTTATCTCGATCCTGGCGCCTGCAGGGTAGATGATCTCCTTGACCACATTGCAGTTGCCGCCTGCGCCCTGATCATGAATACTCACAATCGGGTTACTTTCGCCGAGTTCAACACAGGCTCGGATCACCCTGTTCATCTTCTGCTCCATCTCAGCATCTCCGCGCTGCACTGCATTGAAATCAAGCTCTGCAACATTCTGGCCCTGTATCATGCTGGATGCAGCGCCGCCGCCCATGCCTATGCGGTATGCAGGGCCGCCGACCTTGGTCACAAGCATGCCCTTTGCCGGTTCTTTCTTTGCGACATGCCGGCTGTTCATCTGGCCTACACCGCCTGTGAACATGATCGGCTTGAGCCATTCGCGCCTCTCACCGTCAGGCAGTCTCAGGCCGAATGAGCGCGTAAAGCCCTGGATCAAAGGCTCGCCGAATTTATTGCCGTAGTCTGAGGCTCCGTTGCTCGCCTCGATCTCAATGGCAAGAGGACTTGCAAGATTGGCAGGATACGCAAAAGAGAGATCTTCCCATGGCAGTTCATATCCCGGAATCCTGAGATTGCCGACGCAGTATGCAGCAGTGCCTGCGATCACAAGCGCCCCTCTTCCTGTTGCCTGCACATCGCGGATTCTGCCGCCTGTACCTGTCTCTGCGCCCGGAAACGGCGCAACGCCTGAGGGGAAGTTGTGCGTCTCCGCAGTAAAGATGATGTCATAATCAAGGCGCGTTTTTCTGAATTGGGAAACACTGCCCGGCCGCTCAGGTATTAACGTATCTATCTCATATCCACGTATGGCGCTCGAATTGTCCTTGAATGCGATAACACTGTTTGCAGAGTTCGCATCAAGCGTCTGTTTTATGATCTTCATGAGATTGCCGGGCACTTCAATGCCATCCACAATCAGTTTTCCCCTGAAGAACCAATGGCGCGAATGCTCACTGTTGGACTGGCTCAGGTCAAAGCATTCGACATTGGTCGGATTTCTGCCGATGTCCTTAACAAAGAGGTCATAGTAATAAGCAATATCCCAGTCATCGAGGCCAAGGCCCATTTCACTGTTGATCTTTTCAAGAGCGGCCTTTCCTTCCTCGATCAGGGGCACGCAGAAAACCGGTGCAGGAGAGGTCCCTGTCTCAAATGTCTTAAGCTGCTCAGGGTAGACGCACTCCGTCATACGGTCGAAAAACAGTGAAGAGTGTCGGGTTATGAGTGACGAGCAAAAGCCTGTCGGATCTTCCGCATTAATCCGCTTCCTGTCGAAAATAAAGAGAAATCTCCGTGACCGTTCGATCCTCGATATCTTATCAAGGCCGCAGGAATGACATACCGCAACAGCATTCGTAGACCATGCTGTAGTGAAATTCAAACGTGGGCCGAACTCCACGAGACAGTGATCAGCAGCAGTTGCAGAATGATAAGCAAGGAAACTAACAGAGGAATACTGGTCCGGTTCAAACGTCTCGCTCAGGAGCCAGTCAAGCAGATCAGATTCGTCGGCAGTCAGGGGGCCGGATGCATCTATATAGAAACAAAATTCAGTCCGGAGGTCCCTGACAGAACGCGAAATAGTTTTTTTTGCAAACGCAAGAAGCTCTTCCCTCCTGGAATCAGTTATTGCCGATGTTTTATAGCGATATATGAGAGGCGCCATCTGCTCTCTTACGCCTTCCCGAAAACGCGTCTGAACAGATAATCCACGTTATTAAAATAATGTTTAAGGTCGAAGATTTCGTTCAGTTCCGCAGCGGAAAGGTACTGTTTCACCTCTTTGTCCTTCATCAGAAGGCCCTTGAACTGCTTCCGGGTCTTCCAGCTTATCATGGCATTTTTCTGCACCAGGGCATAGGCCTCCTCGCGCGACATGTTTTTTTCCGTAAGGTTAAGCAGCACGTTCTGAGAGTTATATAGGCCGTAACTCCTGTTGAGGTTCTCCATCATCCGCTCAGGGTAGACCTGAAGACCTGACAGAATGCCTGTGAGCCTGTTGAGCATATAATCAATCAAAATGGTACTGTCCGGGATAATCACCCGTTCAACGGAAGAATGTGAAATATCCCTTTCGTGCCAGAGAGCAACATTCTCCATTGCCGCCAGTGAGTTTGCCCTGACAATCCGCGCAAGGCCTGAGAGGTTTTCGCATCCAACAGGATTACGCTTATGAGGCATTGCCGACGAACCCTTCTGCCCCTTGGCAAAGGGCTCCTCAGCTTCAAGCACCTCTGTTCTCTGAAGATGCCTGATTTCAATAGCTATCTTCTCTATGGAAGCGCCGATGATCCCGAGCGTGGCGAGATATTCCGCATGCCTGTCCCGCTGAACAACCTGGGTAGCGATCGGCTCAGGTCTGAGACCAAGTTTTTTGCAGACTTTCTCTTCAATAGCAACCGGGATATTCGAAAAGGTCCCCACAGCACCGGAAAACTTGCCGACACTGACTGCTTTTTTCGCCCTTTCCATCCTATCGAGGTTTCTTTTAGTTTCCTCAAACCAAAGGGCGAACTTAAGACCAAATGTCATGGGTTCTGCATGCACCCCATGGCTCCTGCCTATGCAGACCGTCTCCTTATATCTGAAGGCCTGCTCTTTAAGAACTGCCATGAGATGTTTGAGGTCCCTGATAATGATGCCGGCAGCCTCTTTCATCAGGAGTGACTGGGCAGTATCCACGATATCTGAAGATGTGAGCCCCTTATGGACAAACCTGGATTCAGGCCCTACCTTTTCAGCTACAGATGTAAGGAAGGCTATCACGTCGTGTTTTACCACAGCCTCGATCTCATCAATCCTCCCAACATCAAAGCCCGCCTTCTTCTTTATGGCCTCAAGGGCGGACTTCGGGATCTTGCCGAGCTCCGCCCAGGCCTCGCAGGCGGCTATCTCCACGTCAAGCCATTTCTGGAACCTGTTCTGGGGTTCCCAGAGCATTCCCATCTCTTTTCTCGTATACCGTTCGATCATAATTTCCCCTTCGGTTTCTCAGTCTGATGCTTTTTCGTATCCGTATAACGCAGTTAATGAAGGTTTATATTTTAACAGTATCCGGGATATTAATGAAAACTGTTAACAGCAGCAGGTCAATTTGACATGGCCGGACTTACTGTGTTTTACTACCAACGCTTTAAAAATAGCCCTGTGAGGCTAAAAAGCAAAAGGAGTCAGCGTGAGCTGCGTTCATAAAACCAAAGCCATCTTAACTGCCTGGTATAAGCGCCCAATCCTCACAGATCTGTTCCCGTTTAATTTTTTCTCCTGTCTCTCATCTTTTGTCACTTGTCACGGTGTTTATCATGTCTAAGGAACTCCTTGACAGAAAGGACATCGAACGGGCTGTCACAAGGATGGCCCATGAGATCATAGAGAAGAATAAAGGCATAAAAAATATCTGTCTTGTCGGTATCCAGCGGGGCGGAGTGCATCTTGCAAACCGGCTGAGCGCCAGGCTCAGAGATATCGAAGGGAGCGACCTGCCTGTAGGGACATTAGACATATCTCTTTACCGGGATGACCTGAATGTAAGAAAAGACCAGCCTGTTGTCAGAAGAACGCAGGTCCCTTGCGAAATCAATAATAAGAAGGTCGTGCTCGTTGACGATGTACTCTTTACCGGCAGATCGATCCGGGCTGCCATGGATGCTGTCATGGACCTTGGCAGGCCTTCGGCCATACAGCTTGCTGTCCTGGTGGACAGGGGCCACAGAGAGCTGCCGGTCAAGGCAGACTTTGTCGGCAAAAATATCCCGACCTCCATAAATGAAACTGTGACGGTGCATCTGAGTGAGGACGGAGATCAGGACAGGGTGGCGCTCGAATGAACCTCAGGTCAAAGGACCTTGTGAGCATAAAGGACCTGGATGCCGGGGAGATAGGGCTTATACTTGAAACAGCTTCAGGCTTCAGGGATGTGATCAGCAGGGACATCAAAAAGGTGCCGGCCCTGCGGGGCAAAACAACAGTCAACCTCTTTTATGAGCCTTCGACCCGGACTCGGACCTCCTTTGAGGTGGCAGCCAAGAGACTCAGTACTGATGTCATCAATATAGCTTCATCAACAAGCAGCGTTGTAAAAGGAGAGACACTCCTTGATACGGCAAAAACCGTGCTTGCGCTCGGGGCTGATATTGTTGTGATAAGGCACAGTTGCTCAGGCACGCCCCATTTCCTCGCAAAGAACATCAAGGCCTCGGTTGTCAATGCCGGAGACGGCACGAACGAGCATCCTACACAGGCGCTTCTCGACCTCTTTACCATGCAGGAGCATAAAGGCCGGATAAAGGGTCTTGAAGTCGCGATCGTCGGAGACATACTGCACAGCAGGGTGGCGAAATCCAATATCTATGCGCTTACAAAACTTGGAGCAAATGTGCGGCTCATCGGGCCTCCGACACTGCTGCCTGACTTCATGAGGGACCTGGGTGTGAGCATATATTCCGACATGAATCAGGGCCTTGAGGGCGCTGATGTGATCATGATGCTCAGGATCCAGCTGGAGCGGCAGGGGAAAGGTTTCTTCCCCTCAACACATGAATATTTCAGAAACTGGGGGCTCACTGCAGGCAGGGTTGCGAGGGCAAAGGAAGATGTGATTATTATGCATCCCGGACCCATGAACCGGGGCATTGAGATATCCTCTGAGGTCGCTGACAGCAGCCGGTCGGTCATACTTGATCAGGTGACCAACGGCATCGCAGTGCGCATGGCAGCGCTATATCTGCTCTCAGGAGTGAGGGCATAATGCTGACAATAAAGAACTGCCGG
>JAGVHR010000144.1 GCA_020056455.1 Thermodesulfovibrionales bacterium | reverse complement strand
TCCCTTTGCCAAAGGGAGGAATAATTCCCCTCTTTGGCAAAGAGGGGCGAGGGGAGATTTTCCATACAAATCCCGATTACTTATGGTCTTATTAATAGTAGTATATTTCCTGGTGATGATGCCGAAGCGCAGTGAAGACGAGATTTTCAAGAAGATGTCCTGAATTGACGAGAACCCCTGATGATACCGAGCCGACCAGGGCATGGTCCACACAGTAGATCTTCTTTGGGTTGGTATTGCTGCGGGCCAGGGACGCATCAAAAATACGCACGGTAAATTAGGAAATAGGCATCTTCGAACCACTCCAGATAATCCGATACCGCAGACTTGGGCGCCTTGTGTCCCAGCGCTTTCAAATACCCCGTAAGGCTGTTCACTGAATAGAGAGCCGCAGTGTTGTCCACGAGAAAGTGGGCCAGATCAGTCACTGCCTTCGGATGGGAAACATCGTGACGCTATTAGCAGTGGTCATAGTTATTGCCGGTTATGTCCTTATCTGACAATAATTATAGCCGGTTTGATCGTAGGAGTCAAAAGAACGAATAAGCTCGATTTAATGCGCGCCTTTAGCCTAAATACATTACTGTCTTTTGGATCCATTGGGTTTCAATTACCTCAACAGGGACAGCAATAACACTGCTTCCAGTTTCTGCATATTCTGCTATCCGGCTGCTTGTAAATCAATCCTGCTCCTGCCGGCTCCAAATGTGCTGTTTCAGACCTGTTCCATATTGAAACAATTACAGACCTCAATCTTTTTTAATTATTCAAATATATCAAGCAGTTATGGACTGGCACACCTTTTGGTTTATATAGCTCGAATTGCAATAAGGAGGCTGGTTGGATGACAAACAAAATACTCTTCGTAACCAGAGGAGGTGAGAAATGCGATGAGGGCTTGTCTTATGTTCTTGAACTGGCCGGGACCCTCGGTGCAGGCATAGAGATACTGATCATGTCGCCACGGCAATTGACAACACAGTTCGAGGACATCATGGCAGCGGCAGCCTTTGCTGAGGCCGGCGATCTGAACAGCATGAAAGAGATCATGGAGAGTGAGCAGCATGCGTGCAGGGACCTGATCGAGGAAAAGATCAGCAGGATCATCAAAAGCTCCAATGAGCCTTCGGTCGATCTTTCCTGCCATATCTCGGATGGAGATGTGGCAACAGCGATCAAAGCATTCTTGAAAACCTGGAAGAACATCGATATGGTCCTGCTCAGCCCTTCTCTTTCAGAAAACAGCAAATCAGTTGATATCAGGAAGTTGCTGAAGAATATTTCAAAACCCGTTGTACATATCTCAAAGCCGTTGGCATCAGAGATATGAGAAAGGAAAATGCAATGAAAAAAGCAGTACTCACAAAATTCGACAGACTTATGGCGGCAGTGACCTTTGCAGAAGAAGGAGAATTCGAAACAGCGCGTGAATTCCTGCGTGAGGATGAACGCGTTGACAAACAGCCATCTGTCAGGCCTGAACTGAGAAAAGAACAGCCAATACTCAAATCACATTAATCAGGAGGAAAAATAATGGCAGATGTTATGCAAAGAACAAAGAAAAAACCGTTTGGCATGGCTATCCTGTTCGGTATCATTTCCATTGGGTTGTATATTGCGCTCCTTGGCAATCAGGATATCCTGAATGACAATTTTGCAAAGGGAGGCTGGTTTGCCTTTCTTCCAATTGTCACAGCATTCGTCTTCTCCTATTTTCACGGTAATTTTACAGGCTATTTCTGGACCATTCTCGGAGTCGAGGCTTCAAAAAAGAAAAAGGAGGTCAAATAACCAATGCACGATTTTGCCCAGACAGCATCCAATTTTATCAATCTTGATGCTGTAACTCTAATCTATCTCTTTCTTGTAGGTTTTGTAGGAGGCCTTGTCAGCGGATTCATTGGCTCAGGGGGAGCTTTTGTGCTTACGCCCGGCATGATGAGCCTCGGAGTCCCCGGCCTCGTTGCCGTGGCAAGCAACATGTGCCACAAGTTTCCCAAAGCGCTCGTCGGCTCGCTCAAGCGCGCAAAGTACGGACAGGTTGATGTAAAACTCGGTATTGTTCTCGGTATCTCGGCAGAGGCAGGCGTTCTTTACGGCGCACATATCCAGGAGAACATAAAGAAAACATTCGGCGACGCAGGGTCCAACCTCTATGTCAGCGTAGCGTTCGTCGTGATACTTGCTGTTGTCGGCATTTTTATACTCAAAGATGCATGGAAGACGTACAGGTCCGGCACTGCACATGAAGAAGAAAAGGTTACAAAACTGGCGCTCTGGGTACAATCCATCAATATCCCCGGCACCATGGTCTATTTCAAGAGTCTTAACGCGCGGATCTCGATCCTTTTTACAATTCCGCTCGGCTTTGCAACCGGTATGCTCGCAGCGACGATCGCAGTTGGCGGATTTATCGGCGTCCCTGCCATGATCTATGTCCTGGGCGCACCGAGCCTGATGGCATCGGCAACCGAACTGGTCATCGCCTTTGTCATGGGCCTTGGCGGGTCATTCAAGTACGCGCTTCACGGCATGGTTGATATCAGGCTTGCCATGATCATCCTTGGCGGCTCGCTCTTCGGCATACAGCTTGGCGCAATCGGCACAACTTATGTAAAACCCTTTATGATCAAGGTCGTCATGGGCGTGATCATGGTCATCGTACTCTTCAGTCGGGGACTGATGGTGCCTGTATATCTTTCACAATTAGGTCTGATCGAAGTGATTGCTGAAGACACAGTAAAAATGCTTAAGATAACGAGCTTTGCGATCATGATTTTTGCATTGGCGCTTGGAGCTTTTATTGTCCTTCGGGCAATGTGGCAGGGACGCAAGGCTGAGAAACTGGCGTCACAGGAATCCCTGGTCCATTCAAAGGCATAGCTATGGGTAAATACAGAAAAATACTTGTCGCTATTGACGGTTCTGCTTCAGGCTTTCATGCCCTCAGGGAGTCATTCAGGTTCGTGGAGAACGAAAAAAGCTGGGTAACTGTAGTATCTGTCATCCCTCCATACCTTGGCGACCTTGATACGACCGCAGTAGGCAATGTTATGGCCTCCATGCGGAAACCCTGCGAGGATGCGCTTGCTGAGGCCAAAAGAATGGCTGATGAATCAAGAATCATGATACGGACAGCCTGCGGGGAAGGTGAGACACATGAGCAGATCGTTGACCTCGCAGATGCAGAAAACTTTGATCTTATAATAATGGGACGGCGGGGCCACAACAGACTTGAGCGGGCGCTTGTCGGAAGTGTTACTGCTCGCGTCATCGGGTATAGCCGCACAGATGTGCTTGTAGTGCCTAAAGACACACATGCAGGCTGGAAGAACATACTGGTTGCAATAGACGGCTCCAGGTTCAGCGAGGCTGCTGCGGAAAAGGCCATTGATTTCGCCAGGGCGTATGGCGGTGACTTGATAGTCGTCTCTGTAGTTGATGTGCCTGCTGAATTCTATGGCGAGGCCCCTGAAGCCTGGGACAACCTTGTCATTAGGGCAAAAGGGTTCGTTGACAAAATTAAACAGCAGGCAGAGGCCTCAGGCGTCAGGACCCAGGGCTTTGTCAGGGAAGCTGAAACCTGGCAGGCTATTATTGACCTGTCGGAAAAACAGAAGGCAGATATCATTGTCATGGGCTCCCATGGAAGAACAGGCCTGAAACGGCTTCTAATGGGAAGTGTTACTGAAAAAGTCATCGGCCATGCTCCCTGCCCGGTGCTGGTGGTGAAGGGATAGGAAAGTACAGGTAATCGTCAGGGTAGAGGAACAAGGTTCCTCTACCTATCCTGCTCCCACAACAAGCACAAACCCCGCAAACATCAGGGATGCGCCTATAAGCCTTCCCCTGATGTTTTCTTCCCGGAAGAGAAACCAGCCATACAGCACACCCATCAGCAGGCTTGTCCGCTTGACCGAGATCATATATGCGACCTTTGTAAGCTTTATCGCGGACATATGCGTTATTACCATCAGGGCATAGCATGCTCCGGGCATAAAAAGGGCCTTGTATTTCTGTTGCCTGATAAAAGGTCCCAGAGCTCCTCTTCCCATGAAAAACCCTATGGGGAAAAAAATAATATTCAGGGCGATAAAATACGTGGAACCAAAAAAAAGGGCCGAGGAATGTTCAACCGCCATCTTCCCCATGGAAGAGGTTATGCTGTACAGCAGCGCCACACAGATCATCAGGATTGACCCTTTTTCACGTAAAATTGCAAGGAGTGGCTGAAGTAAACCCTTTTTCACCTCGCAAATATTCAGCAGATATCCCCCGGCTGCTATAAGAAAGATACCAAGCCCACCCATAACGGTCACTTTCTCACCAAGGACAAAATAAGATACTCCGATCAAAAAGACAGGGGTCAGGGAAAGAAAAGGCATTGTAAGGCTGAGTGGCGAGAGCTTGAGCGCCTTGATATACAGGATTATGGTTATGACCTCAACAGGAAGCGCGATAATAAAGGCCCTGTAAAAATCTCTGTCAAGCTCGGGCACAGGTATAAAAAAAAGCACAGCAATAAAAAAGGGAAGCGTATAGAGAAGTCTGAACCAGGCCACAAGATATTCATTGTTATTCTGTACAGCCTTCTTTGCGAGCGCATCACTTGTGGCAAGAAAGAATGCTGATATAAGAGACAGAAAAACCCATTCCATTTAATTACTGTGCCGCTTCTCTCCATCTGAGCATCTTGACCTTTCCGCCTGCAGCAGGCACACATGCCTGAACGGATTCCGTGTCAGTTATCCTGTTTTGGGTAATTGCTCCGTCAGTGACCGACAGAGTCGGAGTATAGGAACCGTTCAGAAAAGCGGCGTTTACCATCACACCGCCGCCTCCGCCGGCATTTGTGGGAGACCCAAAGCTGAGCGGAACAGTAGTTCCGGCGCTGACTGTTGCCGGTGAGTCCAGGAAAGCAGTCATTATTCTTGTGCCGTCAGTAAACCTCAGATATGATCCTGACGTAAGCGTGATGCCGGAGGTGCCGTAATTCTTCACACGCAGGGTAAAAACGTAATTGTATCCCTTGCAGGCTGCAAGCGGCAGCAGACTGCCTCCCACATACTGAATGTTCGGTCCTGAAACACCGGTAAAGGATACAGTATCTCTTCCCTGTGCCTTGAGATATGTTGCAATGACCGTGGCAGTAATATTCGTTGAGCTTATCGGTGCGGTAAGTGTTACTACAGCCTGACCCGAAGCGTTTGTGGTCGCAGTAGTCGGCGAAAGCCTGCCGGCAGTGGATGCAAAAACAATTGTCGCTCCGGAAATCGGTGTTCCGCTGCGTGTGAGCGTTGCTGTAATTGTATATGATGTTGTGCCGTCAGCATTGATCGGACCGGCAGGCGCATGTGTGACCACAATGCGGTTTACAGTTACAGTAACATTGCTGATCACAGTGGCAACATAGCCGGAACCGGTTGAAAGGTCTGAATAGAAGGAGTAGATGGTATCATTTGTAGGAGACGGCGCAGTGAACCTGATCACTGACGAACAGTTCGATCCGGCAGGAACAGGCGTGCATGGACTGCCGCTGTTTCGCGTCCACCCTGACGGTGTCTGAAGGGTTATGGAAGTCACATTCGCGGCCCCGCCATTATAATAAGTGTAGGTAAAGTCTGTCGCGCTGCCCGCAGATACAACAGCCGGAGTAACTGCCACTGCATAGGGCAATATGCTGCCTGTCAGTGACTGGGCTGTGTTGGATGTATAAAGACCTTCAGAAGTTATAAACCCCTGAAACTGATAAGTCTGTCCTGTAGCACCGGTTATCTGGTAGACCCAGGTAAAAGAACCGCTCTGATTTGAAAACAGGGAGGATATTTCAGCCGGCACCGGCCCGGAGACAAGCGTAGCAGTAGCTGTGCCTGAGGCAGTGAGCGTCGGTACTATATTGCCGTATCCCACAATGCTTCGCACTGTTGCAGGCGCTGAATGAACTGCCGCTGAAGTGCCGTTGACTCCCCTTGAACAGTTTCTCAGACTGATTGCAGTCTTCCAGGTGCAGGATATCTGCTCACTGTCTATCTCGATGGTCCCTGATGACGGGAAGGCGGCAGTTGAAGCAACAAAAATAGTCTTTGTGCTTGCGTCGATATTTGCCGACAGGGTCGTTGTCCTTCCAGTGTTCTGGACCTTCATGGTGACTGTCACATTGGAACCGCTTGTCAGGCTCAACGGCGTCACAGTAATACCGACTGCGATCGGGCCAATGGATACCGCATTGGATACCGCTGCCCTGGAAGTAGCGCCGGTCGTTGTGATCGAACCGGCAGTGCCGCTTACCACGGCCCCTGAAGTATGGGCTGCCGCAGCCATATTAAGGCCCCGGGTGCAGCCGGTAAAACTGTTCGCTGTGACACCTGTATAGCGTATCTCCTCACTGTCGATAATGACAGTACCAGCTGAGGCACAGCCTGCAGTGGCTGCAACCGGCAAGGTCGTTGCTGTAGTATTTATATTCGCAGTCAGAGAAGTGGCGCATGTGGAGTTTGAAAATGAGACCGTGCCGGTTGCATCGGCCGTATAGACATAGGAAATCGTCCCCTGGTTCAACGCAGCAAGACTTAACGGATTGGGATTATAGGTCGGCCCCGCAGTGTTGGTCACTGCAGCTCCCCCGGTATACACCGGCGTCGGCAGCGCAGGATTGGAAACAATATTGTTCTTGGCGCTTGTTGATCTGTTTTCAACCTGGTCCAGGAGACTGAAAGACTGGCCGATCCCTATTATATCAGGAAAGGCGGTCATTGAAACCGCAAGGGACCTTCGAATCCAGCCCGGCAGATTGCCGCTCCTGCTGAAGGTCTCTGAACCGGCGCAGACCACATTACTCAAAGCATCAAAGGAATCCGAAGCTGAACGAGGCAGGTTGCCCCAACCTGTGCCCTTCACATCTATTGAAAATGTCCTCGAACTGTTCAGCGCAATGCCATCAGTCGTTGTACTGAATCTGATGCGGTTGCTGCTGCCGCCGCTGTAGGTGGTCACCTGCCAATTAGCATTCGGAGGCTGGGTGCTCCATTCAGGCCAGATGACTGAGCCGGAGTTGGGGAAATAAAAATCAATTGTCCGGATATTGCAACCGGCTGTAGTGCAGGCGGTGTTCGTAATTACGAAGTTGAGCGTATCAATGCCGTCGTTCATGGTAAGAGACTGTCCAGCCGGCATGGTAACAGTATAGTTGCCTGCTGAACTATTGCCTGCGAGCAGGAGGCATGCTACAAAAGATGCAGCGATAAAAACCAAAAACTTCTTCATGACAATCATCTCAATCCTCTTAGGACAGGAGCGCCGATCTCATAAACACGCTTCTGCCCATTGATGTACGAAGCAGTAACAGTCATGAGTGATTCCAGTGACCGCTTCCGGAAAATATCCAAATCTCCTGCAACCAGGACCTTGAACCTGCCCTGGGCCCTGGGCCTCACCCCACCCGCAGCCTGCAAGCTGAAAACCTGTCCGGATTTCCTGACAAGACCCCAGCCCCCGCGCAATTCAGCGGTTTCCATGGCAAGACCTCTCGGCAGAACAATATCCAGAGACCTGAGGTCAACGGCATCGTTATTTTCAACAGTAAAGACCAGCATTACCTTTCCATTTCCCTGAGGCAACGCGTCTTCGAGATGCACAAATAAAAGGTCTTCAGCAAAAACAGGTGCGCATAAACAAAAGACACATATCACAATCAGCGCAGATAGTATTCGTGTCATATCATCTCCTCATGGCCTGTTGTTATTCCAGCGGCATAATCGCGGCCTGCACTCTTCTTTGAACATCATCAGTAAAAATGACTCCGCTGCCCGGTCCTGTCACTACACCTGTGGAAGTCGTCAATATACTGATTTCAGCCATCATAACGAGCTTTGGCGGAGCATGATTGGTCCCTGTTCCACCGCTGTAAACCCCTCTCAGGCATCCGGTGAAACAGGCATTGCAGCCGGCGCCGCATACCGCAGGTGACGTACCCACCCCTGTATAAAGTATGTCCTCGCTATTATTTTCATTGTTCTCGACAATTTTTATAAATCCGGAAGCAGGGAAAAGGGCCACTGAATCCACGCAGATTGTTGTATCTAATCCGGTAGAGCCGCTCAGATCAGCGATGATGGCCGGATACCATGTATAAAGCATGACTGCGGTATTGACAGAGTGATTGGCAGGGACACTGCTTTCCCTTCCTCTTGTCCCGGCAGTAAACGTTGTCGCTGTTTTAGCCGTAAAACTTATTTTCTCAACAACATCTGAAGTCGTCAGAGGGTTTGTGGTGGGTCCGATCATGACCCAGTATTGGTTATCAGGAGCAAGCTGGAATCCGTCAGTGGACGTAACACTGATCGTTGTTTGCGCATTATTGACCGCAGCGGTAAGTTGCGGCACTGAAGTGGTGAAACTGCCTATCCCAAGATTGACCGCAGCCGGTGTCATATAGTTCGGGAAATTATATACCAGAGGCGAGTACTGAAGTCCGCCTTCTGCGATATAGAGGGCCTGAAATCCCTGCTCCTCCTGCAGACCGATATTGCCTGACAAGGTGATGACCGACACGACAACCGCGCTAAAGACCGCAAGAAAAAGCAGTGTCAGCATGGTGGCGATCATTGAGACTCCGGCATTTGTCCTGCTTACGGACTTCCTGCCATACCTATGAAACTGCATAATCAGAGGTTCCTCAAAAAGGCTTCGGACTGGAGCTGGACATTTTCTCCGTAAACCGTAGCAACCATGGAGATACGAATGCGCTTTGTATTTGCGGCAGAGAACGCGGCATCAACCGTGCCGTCTGAACGCAAATATCCAAAGGACAGCTCTGATATATTTTCAGCGAGGGTATTGCCGTTTCTCGTAATATTAGGGTTTACCCAGTTGAAATCAACTGCAACTCCATTGACATCCGTAAAACTAAACTGCGTTGAGGATGATGCGACCACGCTTGAGCTGTCACGGAGCATGCGTATTTCCCTCATCATTCTTTCCATCGAAATCCTTGATTGATCAAGCGCTTCCTTTCTGAAATCCACAGAAAAAAAAGCCCTTGTGCCGGACGACAGGGCCTGTGCCGCGACATAGGCGATTATGCCGATGATCACTATAGTGATGACAAGCTCAATAAGTGTAAAACCTTTGTCAGACCTCATCACTTCTATTGCATCTCCTTATCAGTAATTCGTCATGACCGTCACAATTTCGACCCCTGAGATAAGCTGGTTCGTGACAGTTATCTTTATGCGCTTATAGTCAGTGGCAGACGCAGAAGATACAATGCAGGGAGCAACATTGTTAAGATCGACTGACGTCACATAGCATACCTCAACTGCCCTCGCAAAGCTCAGGGACCCGACCGAAACCGCAGGTATGCCTGAAGTGAAGTCATCAATATCATCATACGTGGCCGGATTTCCAGGGGTCTCTCCGCCATCAATCCCGAGGGTGGAATATGCGCCGGGCGGAATGGGTGAATTCTCGTCCCACCGTTTCGATCTGATCTCTTCCATCAAGGCCTGGCCGACATTGGCTGCAGCCACATGCGCTTCAGGGGCCACACCCTGCTTCGCACCCTGTCCCAGCGCGATAAGGACCACAGGTATTGCAATTGCGAGCACAATAATTATCATGATCAGTTCAAGGAGAGTGAAACCTGCTTCAGAGCTGAGCAAAGGGGCTTGATTTCTCATTTAGTAGCTCACCCTTCCTGTACCGGCCTCCACAGTAATGACACTCGCACCGCCCAGAGTGAGCGTAATATTCTGTGTGGCCAGGGCATTGCCCCCGGCATCGACCGGCATACCCATGGGATCAAAGGCTATCGTAACAGCAGGCGCGATAGTAACCCCGCTGTATTCCCTGCAGCGGGCCTGGGTAAAATCCACAATAAAGGCATTTGCCGCGTCTGTTGAGCATGGGTCTCCCGGACTCAAAGCCGCAGCCGCCACCGAAATATCGCTGAACACTGAATAGCCGTTTGCATTGAATGCAAGACCGGCCCTTCTCTGGGTAGTGACCGCGAGTTTCTGAGTATAGCGCACGTCCGCGACAACCTTTCTGACAGTGGAACTACGCTTTACCGGATCAAGGTTCCAGCGGGCCATAACCACTGTTGCGATTACCGCTGTAATGATCATGATGACAACCAGTTCTATCAACGTAAAACCTTTTGCGCCCACCTGTATAATTTATCATAAATTCCCGTTTCTTCTCAGTATTTTATCTCTTGAGAAGATTGACAAAGACCAGGCTCTTGGTGTATAAAATATAACTTCGGGCGGATAGCTCAGCTGGGAGAGCGCAGCCCTTACAAGGCTGATGTCACAGGTTCGATCCCTGTTCCGCCTACCATAACGGCAGTAACCGGTGTTTAGCAGTTGGTGGTTGATATGAGAAGTTAAATCTGACCCCAGCCCTATCAGCTAATCACATCATCATAAACGCGGGGGCGGTAGTTCAGTTGGTTAGAACGCCTGCCTGTCACGCAGGAGGTCGCGGGTTCGAGTCCCGTCCGCCCCGCCATTCAAGTAAAGCTCTATAAATCAGCAGATCCGGCAGTCAGAACACGGTTTCTGCCTGTCTGTTTGGCCTGATAAAGGGCTATATCAGCGCAGCGAATAACCTTATCTTCCTGATCTATACCGCTGTCCGGCATACTTGCGATGCCGATGCTCGCGGTGACAGGCCTGTCCACACCGCTGAACGTGGCCTGTTCGATAGACTGCCTTATTCGCTCTGCCACAATCACCGCGTTGGCCTTCTCCGTATTCGGCAGGATCACCATGAACTCCTCCCCGCCGAAGCGGGCCGCAGTATCAATCTTTCGGAGGCTGTTCAAAAGGACCCCGGCCACACCCTTCAGCACAGTATCTCCGACATCGTGGCCGTAGGTGTCATTGACCTTCTTGAAAAAATCTATATCGAGCATCGCAAGGGAAAAAGGCGTGTCATAGCGTTTGGCCCGCTCAAACTCGCTGCTCAGCACTTCACTGAAGCGCCGTCTGTTGAAGAGGCCTGTCAGGGGGTCGGTAATCGCCATGTTGTTGACCTTCTCAAGCAGTTCCTCGAGCTGGCTGTTTTTCTGTCTCAACTCATCCTGCAGAGCCTTGGTCCTGAGAGACGCGTAGATTCTCGCGTTGAGCTCCAGCTCATTGTAAGGCTTGGGAAGGTAGTCGTCAGCGCCGATATGCAGTCCCGAGATCTTGTCTGAAAGTTCCTTTTTGACGGTAAGCATGATAATGGGAATGGCTTTGGTGCTCTCTTCACGCTTGAGCCAGCGGCAGACCTCATGACCGGTCATCCCAGGCAGGACCACATCAAGAAGGATTATATCAGGTTTATCCCTTGTTACGAGCTTGATCGCATTGATGCCGTCAGCTGCCCAGAGAACTTCATAGTCGCCCTTGCTCAGGATCTCCCTGGTTGCCGCAGCTTGAGCAGGATCATCTTCGACAAGCAATACTCTGGCCTTTGCCATCTGTCTGCCTCCTGGTATAAAAAGTTATAATTTTGATAAGCATATCAGCAGGACAGGAAGATATTCAAGATATTTCACGGCCCTCACGGGGCGTATCAGCATCTTCAAAGACTGCTCGCTATGATCCTCATGCTTTCTTCAGATACGAGATGACAGTAGATACGGACACTTTTCCTGTTGATTTTTTGTTCTGCCTTTGCCTTGGCTGAATTACAGATTCTGCGCAGGATATCAAACTTCCCGCCGTAATACAGCCAGGGAAAAAGATCAGCGATATCCGATTTCTTAAACGGGACAAGCTCCCCTTCAGCCGCCCCTGATCTTTTCAGAAGTGCAAGGACTTCGAACATAGGTGGCGCAGAGTCTGTCCAGAAAGCGGTCTTCAGAAGGTTCTCCCAGTCAACAGCTATATGTATACGGTCAGGTCCCTTTTCTGCAAGTGAATGCATGGAATCAATAAAATTTTCGCCGCATATGACATACCTGATGTCCTCAAAAAGAAAGAGCTCCTTATGTGCCTGCATGGAAACCCTGTTTTGACAGATTACCACTTCTCCGAAACCCGCGCTGCCGGGCATATCAGTTGTCATATCGGCCTGAATCACCTCAAAGATAAAATAACCCTATTGCTGCGTTCGAAACCGGCATCCCTCTTTGACAGACTCGTAAAAAGTCCAAAAAGAGACGGGTTTGTAAAAAGCTCCGGAGGCAAGGCGCGCATGGTTCGACAGGCTCACCATGACAGTCGAAGAGCCTGCTCTGAGCGGGTCGAAGGGAGTTTTGCAGCGCAACGCAGCATACGGACTTTTTACGAAGCCGTCCTCTTTATCTGATCGCAAGAAATGCCACCGCCTCTATATGGAAAGTATTCGGGAAAAAATCGATCATCCGGACTGATATCACGTCATACTTCTCCTTCAGTTTCTTCAGGTCCCGCGCAAGGGTCGACGGGTTGCATGATATATAAACGACCGTATCGGCCGGATTTTCAAGTATCTTCCTTGCCACCTCAGAGGTCAGGCCAGGACGCGGAGGATCAAGCACAAGCACATCGAATTTCTTCTGGATTTTATATTTCTCAGCCGTGGTCCTGACAAACTTACAGTTTTTCAGTCCATTGAGCTTCAGGTTTCTGAGACCGTCCTCCACCGCAAAGGGGTTTTCTTCCACAAGCACAATCTCAGCCGCGTGCCGGGCCAGGGGCAGAGAAAAGTTGCCTGCCCCTGCATAGAGATCAAGCACTCTTTTTTCTTCCAACGGCATGACCTGCTCAGAGATGAACTCTGCCAACTGCATGTTAAGCGCCCAGTGCGCCTGAAAAAAAGTCCAGGGAGACACAGTATATATGAAACCGCCCAGGTCAAATCCGGTATAGCCTGAGCCTTCAAGAAGACTATCATTAAAAGCAATGCTTGATATGCCTGCATCCCTGAAGACCTCTGTCCGGTCCGGCCCCTTCCCCTCCCCTTTCAGAACTGCTGCGGCAGTATCTCCAGAAGACAAGTGGATCTCACGCAGACCACGCTGAAGGTCCCTCTCTTTGATCGCACGGAAAATCAGGTTTATCCTGTCAACCATCAGGGGGCATGATTCAAAATCCACAACATCCCGGGAGGACCCCCTGAAAAACCCGAGCGCACCCTCTTTCGAAACCTTGAACTGCGCCCTGTGCCGGTAATGCCACTGAGCATCGACGAGTGACGGACCGAGCTGCACCTCGATGCCTCCGAGTCTTGTCAGTGAATCAACAAGGACCTCTTCCTTCATCTGCACCTGCTTCTCATAAGAAATATACTGAAGACTGCATCCTCCGCAGACTCCGAAGACAGGGCATTTCGGTTCCACCCTGAATTCGGACGGCTCCACAACCTGAGTGACCGTGGCAAGCATATAATCACGTTTCTTTTCATCAACCGTCACTTCCACGGTCTCGCCGGGAATGGCGCCCTTTACAAGAATAATCCTGTCCTCACGGGCAATGCAATAGCCGCCGTAAGCCGGCAGCAGTGGTTTGACAATCAAAGCAGTTATTCCTTCCCTATGAGCTTCCTGATGGTCGCCTTCAGTTCGGTGAGATCTGAAGACTTGACGATATAGGCCTCTGAAGCCCAGACCGAAAAGTCATCACGGTAATCATACGCCGTTGACATTATAACCGGCATTCTCGGCTTCTTCTCCTTCATCTGCCTCAGCAGTTTGATGCCGTCAATGTCCGGCAGATGGATATCGAGCGTAACCAGATCAGGATCCGACAGCTCGAACATCTTAAGACCTTCCTGCCCGCTTGCCGCAGTGACGACCTCATACCCCTCTTCCGACAGTTCTTCCTGATACAGCCTGAGTATACTTTGATCATCGTCCACAATAAGTATTTTCATGCCTGCTCCTCCTTTATAGGTAAATAAACCCTGAACACGCTTCCCTTGTCCACTTCACTTTCCACTTCAATCCTGCCGTTATGCTCCTGTATTATCCTGTGGGTTATCGCGAGACCCAGCCCGGTGCCGGAAGCCTTTGTCGTAAAGAAGGGGTTGAAGATGGATTTTATATCGTCCTCCGGGATGCCCCTGCCTGTATCCCTTACTTCCAGTACGGCCTCGTCATTAAGTACATACGTTTTCAATGTCACGGTTCCTGTCCCGGCCACCGACTGAACAGCGTTGGTAATAATGTTTACAATCGCATCCCTGACCCTGTTGGCATCAACAAATATATCAGGGACAGGCTGATATTCCTTCCGGAGATTGATCCCTCCCTCCTCGATATATGATTCCATAAGCTTCACCACCTCGTCGACAAGCAGAATGAGGTTCACAGGCCCGCGCACAAGTCTTACCTCTTTCACAAATCCGAGTATCTCCTTCAAAATGTCTTCGAGCCTGGAGACCTCCCTGACTATGATGCCGGCGTATTCCTGCAGGTTGCCGTCGAGCTTCTTTTCGAGTCTCTTTGCAAAACCGCCTATGGATACAAGCGGGTTCCTGATCTCATGAGCGACTTTTGCGGCAACTTCGCCGAGCGCCGCCATCTTTTCAGACATGACGACCCGCCTCTGAAGCTGTTTAAGCTCGGTAATGTCCCTGACAACATGGACAGATCCGATGAACTCACCGGTAGTATCGAAAATAGGCGAACTCGACGTAAGAAAAGTGCCTCCGAGATACGGATCATCAAGCTCCTCGATATAGGCCTTTTTCGTAGTCACTGTCTTGTGGTGCGGACATTTCCGGTACGGTTCTGAAGTGCCGTGAAACAATTCATAGCATTTTTTACCGATGATCTCCTCTGACGGAAGCCCCAGCCTGTTCATGACAGCCTTGTTGATCCGCT
Source organism: Thermodesulfovibrionales bacterium (assembly GCA_020056455.1). Classification (GTDB taxonomy): domain Bacteria; phylum Nitrospirota; class Thermodesulfovibrionia; order Thermodesulfovibrionales; family UBA6898; genus UBA6898. The sequence goes on along the minus strand of JAGVHR010000144.1, from coordinate 8,666 downwards.
TCACTACATAGTCATGGCTGTTGAAATAGACCATGTCAGACATGGATTCGAAGATATTCTCCAGCTGCTGCTCTGCCATTGACACCTGTTCGAAAAGACGAGCATTCTCAATGGCCGACGCAATCTGGTTGGAGAAACTCGCAAGGAACTTCATGTCCTCGTCCGTAATCGCCTTCCTGTTAAAATAGTTGTCCACCCAGATCAGGCCGATAACGTTGTCACGGGAAATAAGAGGCACCACAGCATACGCCTGTGTGCCCAACTGCTGGATGAGGGTCAGATCAGAATGAGGGTCCTGCTTCACATCCTGCACATTAAACGGGGTCTTACCCTTTACCGCCCGGGTCAGCACCGTGTCCTCCGCGAGGGATATCTCTATCCCCACAGTGAGACGCTCAAGAAAGGAGTCCCTGTGCAGCGGATTCACTACAATATCCTGCATGATTTCATCAAGGGATTTGTGTCTGAGAGAGGGATCGTCCCATATCCTCCAGGCCTCCTCCGGCGTTGCAGGGCCGACACCCATTACGCCCTTCAGCGCGGCCTTTTCCTCATCGACCAGAAAAAGAATAGCGCGGTTGAACCCCATACCGTCGCTCATGGTCACCGCAGTCAGGACCATCCTGAGGAGCTTATCGAGTTCAAGAGTGCTTCGCATTGCGGACGAGATGAAGAAAAGTCTCGAGATCTCCTGATTTCTCCTTATCAGCTCCTTCTCAACGCGCTTCTTTTCAGATATGTCCCTGGAAATGCCGCAGATTCCGATAACCTCGCCTCCAGCATCCTTAATGGGTGAAAGCGTCAGACTGACCTCCAGAATAGCGCCGTCCATAGTTTTTCTGAAAGTCTCCTCCTTAAGCACCTCTCCTGATTTGAGCCTGCCTATATTCTCGATTTCCTTTTCATGCAGAAAGTCAGGCACAAACGGGAGAAAACTGCCTATAACAGCAGCTTCGGAAAAACCAAAAATCCTCTCCGCGCCCTGGTTCCATGAAGTAACCTTGCCGTCAAGGTCGCTCGTAACAATAGCGTCGGCAGAATTGCTGATGATGCTCTCAAGGTACTCCTTGGTCTGGATTACTTCGCGATAAAGGCTCAGCGTCTCTTCCTGATAAAGTATCCTCTCCGTAATATCCATTATAAAAACAACGGATTCCACGACCTCTCCAGCCTCGTTCCTTATAGGATAGGCTGTGAGCTCCGCATAATTGACTCCCCGTGACTGGGTAATCGTATTGATCGCGCCCGTCTCAAAGGTCAGTTTTGAAGCGCAATGAGGACAGATGCCTATCCGGTCATGAAAGATCTCCTCGCTGCCCTTCCCAAGCAGGTTCTCGCCGGACATGCCTGTCCAGTCCTCTATATATTTATTAGCAGAGGTGATCGTAAAGCCCCTGTCGAGCGTAATGATGCCTCCCTGGACGCTGTCGAAAAGAATATTAAGACGCTTCTTTTCCTCCAGTGCCCGGCGCTGGAGGCTTATCTCTCTTTCATAAATCCGGGCCTTTTCTATAGCCACTGATGATATGGATGCAAAACCTTCGACAGTAGTCAGGTCCTCCGGGGTAAAGGGCGCCAAAGCGCCCTGATCGTCGAACTTGTCATAGAGACTGAGGGTGCCTATCACCTTGTCCCCCACCTTCAGCGGAACACATATGGCTGTCTTCATATCTATTCCCGGCACTTTCAGGTTGACCGTTATGCTGTCGGCATTTTCCACCAGCATGGGTTCTCCGTGCTCAGCGACCCATCCGGCTATCCCCTCACCCAAAGACAATTCCAGCATGGCCTCAAGCTCCTTTTTGAGACCATATGAGGTCTTGATCCTGAGCTTGTTTTCCTCGATGAGTCGTATAATGGAGCCGCGCGACGACACAAGCCGCGCGACCTCCTCTGCGATCTTGCCGAGCAGTTCCTCAAGGTCAAGGAGCGATGTAATGGCCCTGCTGAGATCAAAAAGAACTGTCATCCTGTCGATCTGATTTCTGGCTGCCTGGTACAGTTCAGCATTCCTGATAACAGCCCCAACCGTATGAGACGCGATCTTGAGAATGTTTATCTCGTCGTCAGAAAACTGATATTGCTCCATGTTCCGTATGATAATCGCGCCGATACAGTTGCCGTCCCGGACTATCGGCACGGCAAGGATTGAATCCCGCGCATCCGGAGCTCCCTGCGCGCCGTTGCCGCCCTCCTCTGGACGCAGGCCTATCCTGAGAGGCTCTGTCGCTGCCAGTACCTGCAGGGCGACATGATCCTCTTTGTCCAGACAGACCCTGTTACTTTTGCTGTCAGGATCATTAGAGGCTTCGAGGCACAGCGTCTTTTTGTCGGGATTGAGCATATAAATCGAGCAGTCTGCATAGTTCAGTTTCTCAGCAAGCGTCCCTGCTATATGGAGCAGGGCGTCTTTTCTGTCGAGCGTGGCGCCTGCCATCCTCGCAATATCCAGCAGCAGTTCGGTTTCATTGAGCTTGCGGCTCAATCTCCTGCCCGAGATTTCAAGTTCAGACGCCATATCATCGAACCGCGCCGCAATAACACCGAACTCATCAGAACGGCGCATTCCGATCCTGTAAGCAAGATCTCCGCTGCCGATCTTTGCTGTTGCCTTGAGCAGTTCATTGAAAGGTGAGGCTATGGTCCGTCGTATACTCATAAAAAGCGCTACGGCAACCAATGACGTAAAGGCAATCAGGGATACATGATAGGTAATCATTCGTTTCTTTGTCTTTTCCACTGATTGGGCCACTTCGAGGACAGACTTCACTGAATGCTCCTGCAGTTCATCAATGGACCCGATGACCTCAAGAGCAAGAGGTTCCATATTACGCATCAGCACATCAGTGCCCGGCTCTCCGGCGGGATCTTTCTGTCCCATGATCTCCCTGGCAAAGCCCAGGACATGTTGAAACCTGGCGCTGATTTTTTCTATATCAGGCTTGCGCAATGTCCTGTTATTGATCGTAGCGAAACTTTCGTATACTTTTCGAAGTTTAACGCTGTACTGCTTTTTGTATCTGACATCTCCGGTAATGCCCCAGTAGCGGATGGTCTCGAATAAATCATTAATATTGCGGTCAAGTTCATTGATCAGTTTCGTCTCTTCGCTTACTGTCCTGAGCACTGCCATATGCGTGTTAAGGGCGTCAAAGATCATGATTGTGCCGCCAGCGAGGACCGCAATAACAACGAGGAAAACAGAGAGCATCAGCGAAAGTCTGGTCCTGAGAGTCATGACGTTCTCTTGTCCATTGTCCGGCAATAAAGATCGAGATACTCGCCTGAGGCCCGTCTCCAGGAAAAATCCTGTCCCATCGCCCGGCAGACCATGGCCTGCATTTTCCGGTGGTCGGTATAGACACAGAAGGCCCTCTTGACCGCGTCAGTCAATGCGCCGGAGGAGTATTCACTGAAAAGAAAGCCGGTCCCCCTGCCTGAAAGATGATCAAAGTCGTCAACTGTATCTGCCAGCCCGCCCGTCCTCCTGGCCACTGGAATAGAGCCGTATCTCATTGCTATAAGCTGACCGATTCCGCAGGGCTCATAGAGCGACGGCATAAGAAAAAAATCCGACCCGGCATAAATAAGATGGGCAAAAGGCTCTTCGAATCCGATATGTACGTACACCTTTCCATTATGCTTAACGGCCTTCTCTGATAGAGCTCTCTGGTATATTTCCTCTCCTTTGCCCAGAATGATAATTTGCGCGCCAAGAGAGACAAGTCCGTCCATTGCTTCAAGCAGGAGGTCAAGTCCCTTCTGGCGAGAAAGCCTGCTGACAATGCCTATAAGCGGAGCTTCCCTGTCGGTCAGACCGGCAAGTCTCATTAAACGGTCCCTGCAGAGGGCCTTGCCTTTGAGGTTTTCAGCGCTGAATCCTGAGGGGATATATTTGTCGTTTACCGGGTCCCATTCCCGATCATCAATGCCGTTGATGATACCGAAGAGATCAGCGCTCCTTTTTCTCAGAACTCCATCCATGCCGAAACCGTTTTCAGGTTCGAGGATCTCCTGCGCATAGGTCTTACTGACGGTATTGAGCAGGTCAGCATAGAGAAGGCCTGCCTTCATCGGGCTGAGGCTGCCATAGAACTCAAGCCGTTCAGGCGTAAAATAGTCCGGGCCCAGCCCGGTGAAGGCCATATTGGCAGCGGCACAGTTTCCCTGATAGCCCAGATTATGAACAGTAAAGAGTGTCGCGGTCTTTCCGAACTGCTCATGCTTCCGGTAAAGGGTCCTGATATAAAGCGGGATCATTCCTGTCTGCCAGTCATTGCAGTGAATGATATCAGGCCTTAAGTTCAGCGCTATGCAGGCCTCAAGAACTGCGCGTGAAAAAAAGATAAAGCGCAATGCATTATCGCTGTAATCCCCGGATGCAGTGCCATAGAATTCCGGTCTGCCAAAAAACCTGTCGCACTCTATGAAATACGCGTCCGGCGTCCGGCCGCTCCCTGCTGAAAAAATTTCCCCCTCAAACAGAGAGTTGCCCACAGGCACACTGACTGATTTCCCGGTCCTCTTCAGTCTGAATTTTCCTCTGACAGAAGCATACAGCGGAAGGACAAGAGACGCCTGCTGCCTCCTTCTGCGGAACTCCATCAGCAGAGACCCGGTGACGTCGGCAAGACCTCCTGTCTTTGCGTAAGGGATTGCCTCTGAACATGCGATAAGAATATTCAAACCTTTGCCTCGCGCATGAACCTCGCGGATTCCTCAGGCGGAGTGGGATTGATATAAAAACCCGATCCCCATTCGAACCCTGCGATCTTTGTAAGCTTGGGCATAAGTTCAATATGCCAGTGGTAATATTCATTGACTTCGTCATAAAAAGGCGACGTATGAATAACAAAGTTATATGGCGGAGAGTCGAGGATCTTGTCCATCTGGCGCAATATCCGCTGTAGTATCTCCGCAAGATCAGAGAAATTTTTGTCCGGAGGGCTGAACATGGACTCATGCCGTTTCGGGAGGATCCATGTCTCAAAGGGCGCCCGGGGCGCAAAGGGCGCAAGAGCGACATATTTTGTATTTTCATAAATCAGGCGCTTACCGTCGGCAAGCTCCTGGCTTATAACATCGCAGAAGATACACCGTTCCTTGAATTCATAGTGCTGCCTCGCTGAGTCAAGCTCCTCCTTGACCAGCTTGGGCACGATCGGGAGCGCTATAAGCTGCGTATGCGTGTGTTCAAGAGTAGCGCCTGCCACCTCACCTTCGTTTTTGAATACCAGGCAGTACTTGAACCGCTGGTCCTTCTTGAGGTCATTAAGTCTCAGAAATGCAGACCAAAGAACGTCCTCGACTGCCTTTTGCGGCATGGTAGCGAGTGAAAGATTATGGTCAGGCGTTTCTACAATGACCTCATGGGCGCCGACGCCGTTCATCTTGTCGAAAATGCCCTCGCCCGATTTATTCAGGTCGCCGTATATCTGAAGCGCCGGGAACTTGTTCGGCATAACACGCAGGGTCCAGCCCGGCCCGTTTGCAGGAGAGCCGGAAGACCTGAAGGCCATAATCTCAGGCGGAGTGGTATACTCATTGCCCGGGCAAAACGGGCAGAATCCGCCTTTTTTCCTCTGCGAAGGCGAAAGAAAATCAGTCGGCCTTTTACCCCGCTCGACCGATATTATCACCCACCTTCCGACAATGGGATCTTTTCTGAGTTCAGGCATACATCCTCCTCTATGCGGAGAAATGGGAGCAGGCAGGAGTGTTTTCCCCATTTCATGCTTTATTTTTGGATAGTATATCACATAATATCCACGGATTTATGAAAGCGACATTGAGATGGGCGGCCGTATTGCGTAGGCTGCGGGAACAAAAAAACTATCTCTTGCCTTTCTCGCCGAAATGCAAGGATTCAATACAGCTGTTGATTCAGGAGGCTAAAGACAACTTCAGCTGAAATGTGATAAGCAGGCCCTTTCAGACGCTCAGGCAGTCTTCCCGCCAGAGACAGCCGGGCTGAGAACATTCACCTGATACTGCTCTGCCGAAACAGTCAAAGTTTCCCTCAGACCTCTGGATCGCTCTGATTACCTCGCCCTTCTTCATCCTGCCGGCCTTGACGTTGTGCATCTTGGCAATTTCCCTGATCTCTTTCATTGTCATGATTTCCCCCCTTGCCTTAAATACAGGATCATAAGTTCACACAAATAAACCTTAGAATAAAATACAGGGAAAAGCAACAGAAAATATGCCTTAATACACAAATGGAATGAATTTCCATTTAACGCTGTCCCTGTACTGCATGTAATCATAATCAGCTGATAAGTGTTTCTCCTCTGTCCACGCCCTCAGGAAATAGATAACAGCAAAGGCTGCCAGAATACCTGCTGTAAATTGAGCAAAAAATACGCCCTGAAGCATCCATATCAACACCTTGGCTGTATACGCGGGATGCCGCACAAAACGATATGGACCGTGCCTGACAATTCCCCTGTTCGTAAGATTTGAGCCTTTGAAACACAAGGCAACCGATGCCCATGCAAATATACCCCATAATAAAGTAATCATACAGGTAACAAAGGCATGCACCCACACCGGACAATCCGTAACAGCAATACTGACGAAAGCGTAATCAAAAGGTCTGAAGGAAAACCAGTTAAAGGGAGGGTAGCACCACAGGCAGACAAGCCAGCCGAAAAAAGTCGGATCAACAGATTTTATTTCATTTTTGAGGAAACGCGACTCCACAAGATAGCCAAAGGCAAAGATACTTGTGTCCGCAAGAATGAACAGGTCAACCAGAAATGAATTCAGAGTATAGAGGTCCCAATGCGGAGGCGATATGATCAGATTCTTCATATGCAGAATATTGCTTATCGACCATGAAATCAGGACCGGAACAAAGAAAAGTTTTACGAAAATCGTAAGCATGCCCAATCTGGAGCTGTTGTTCCAGAATATTTTTCTTCTGAGAAATATACCGGGCAGGGAACAAAGGGTCTTTAGAAAAGATACGTATTTGTCATTTTCCAAAGGAGCTTTATTATTGAAGAAGTAAATATACGGGAAAATCAATAAAAATGAGCCTGTAAAATATACATCAGCAAAGTAGTTGAAGAAATTCCGGTAATTATCTCCCATGAGGTTGTCTAAAACAGCACCGGCAAAAGAGGCATAAATCTTCCAATCAATGATTTTCAGAGAATAGCCGAGCCATGAGCCTGAATTTTTCAGTATGTAATAAGCCGCAGCGATAAAAAATACGCGACTTGAGTATTTGACAAGGGCAGTTATGAAGGGCCTATCCCGGGCCGTAATTTTTAGCATTAGGAAAGAAACGGACATGAACAGCAGTGCCGTGATTAACAGGACAGTTGAAGAGACCCTGCTTTGTCTCAATTGAGACGAGGCTGCTGAATTTACAGTGAGCGTTCCGCTGCAAAGGCCTGTCCTGTGCGTGCCGTCGACTGTTTCTTCTGTGAGGGAGAAGACAGGGTATGCATTGTTAAAACCGGAAATATTGCTCCCTGTATGATAGATTTTCTGACCGGAAAGCATTGAGACCGAAAAGACCGTTATTTCTTCCGGAAGGACCAATCTCCACTTCTCTGCATCTGACGCATTAATGCGGACGTCGCCTTCGTTTATTATGACCGCTCCTTCAATGGAGCACACTTCACCGTAAATCGCCTGCTCCTGAAAATGAAACAACCCCACATGCCTCAGTGACAAAATCCGACCGTCATTGAGGTACCTGACTGTTGCTATCAAAGGGTATGTCCCTTTTACATTGGGAAAAGCCACCTTGAAGTTAAAGGATCTGCTGTCGAATTGCTGAATTATTTCCTTTGAGGGATGAGCATACTTCCTGCCGTCAAGCTCAATATAGACGGTTTCAAGCGCCACCTTGTGAGCAGATTTGTTTTCAACGCTTACGCTGACAAAGTCATCCCTGCTCTGCTGATGCAGCGTTAGGTTAATGTCTGCTGCGAAGACAGGATTAGACAAGAAAAAAATAATTACGCTAAAAAGGAATTTATACCAGTCTTCGAAACTTGTATGGAGAGAAGTCTTCAAAATCAATCAGTTATCGCATAAGGCTTAAAGCTTATCTCAAGCTTCGTACAGGTAAGCAATCTCAAAGATCACTGCGGACGGGAGCATAATAATATTTTCTCCGGCATCAGCCTTCTTGAGCATCTGATCGACAGCCGTGCTGATCACCTTCACGCCGTTCATGAACATAATCAGTGCCTGAGTGTCGATCACATATTTTTTCATGCTCTATTTTCCGGCCTCATCCAGTATATGTTTCTGGGACTGTTTGCCGAGTTTTTCAGCTCCTTTTCAACCGCCGCATAGTCAATCTTATGCCCTTTAAAAAGCCCGCCGATTTTTGCTATTTTCTTCTTTTTTTCAGGAAATATGACAAGCACTTCCGCAGTCCCTTTTATTCCAGGCTTTTCAATCAGTTCAACCATTCCATTATGGTAAATACCCTTAAGTGCATTCATAGTTCAAACCTCCTTTATATCAATGTTGCGTTGCAGACTCACTCAGGGGACCGCAATATATTCAGCAAAAGACGTAGACTCCGGGACAGGCAGATTGTCTTCTATTAATAAGACCATAAGTAATCGGGATTTGTATGGAAAATCTCCCCTCGCCCCTCTTTGCCAAAGAGGGGAATTGTTCCTCCCTTTGGCAAAGGG
>JAGVHR010000117.1 GCA_020056455.1 Thermodesulfovibrionales bacterium | reverse complement strand
TATTGCAAGACAGCCCGCGATACTCAGGAGCAGGCTCTCGGTAGGTATGCAGCCCCACTGCGCCTCTGCGTCGAAGTCCAGCTCAAATCCGCGAGGTGTTCTTCCAAGGAAGACAAGGTCTCTGTCCCATGTCAGAGTCGCCCTGTTTACAGGATTGATCTTCCCTTTATAACCTTCAAGATTCTCGTCCAGCTCAATTTTTTCGTCTGCGGCCATAATTTGTCCTCCAATAGTGCAATAAATTATAAACTGCCGGATTATACCAAAATCAGCCAATTCTTTTGGCACCATTTTCCAGTTGCCGAAAAATGGCGGATAGGGCTATACTTTATGACAAATCCTGCGGTTATCAAGCAAATTCCAGGGAGTTCCAGATGCCTTTTTTCAGTGAAGTATTTTCGAGCGAGATTATCAGAAAGACCGTGCTTGACCCAAATGGGGAAGACCTCGGCAAGGTGAAGGACCTTGTTGTCATCAAAGGCGACCCTCTTCCAAAGGTATCCGCGCTGATTATAGAGAGGAAGAAAAAGTCCTTTCATCTGCCCTGGCGTGATCTTAACCTTTTCAACAAGAAGATCATCTCCTCAAGGGTCTATGCGGAAAGCCTGGCGCCTTACGAGATGAAGGAAGATGACCTGCTCATACTCAGGGACATCCTTGATAAGCAGATAGTTGACGCAAACGGGGCAAAGGTTGTGCGGGTAAACGACATCAAGCTCGAGGGCTATAATGACGACGCGCTGCTTATAGCTGTTGACGTCGGCATGAGAGGCATCCTGAGAAGGCTCGGCATTGAAAGGGGCGGTGAAGACCTCGCACGGCTTTTCAAAAAGACCCTGCCCTTTACGCTTATCAGCTGGGACTACCTGCAGCCTCTTGCGCCGAAGCTCACTGAAATATCACTTACGATACCTCGCCAGATGCTCCTGGAGCTCCATCCCGCTGACATTGCTGATATTATCAGCAGTGTTTCACAGAAAGACGGAGCAAGTTTTTTTAATAACCTTGATATAGAGACTGCGGCTGAGGCCCTCTCGGAACTGAAGCCTGAGATGCAGGCTGATATAATCAGCGCCATGGACACGGAAAGAGCGGCGGATATCATAGAGGAGATGTCGCCGGACGAGGCAGCAGACGTACTAAGCGATCTTCCTACCGGGCGCGCCAAGGAAATCCTTGAACATATCGAGAAGGAAGAGGCCGAAGACATACAGGAACTTCTTGGTCATGAAGAGGACACTGCCGGTGGTCTTATGACAAACGAATTTCTCTCCTTTCCTCCTGACATGACAGTCCGTGAAGCGACCGGGCGGTTCAAGACCGAGGCAAAAGAGGCTGAGAATGTTTATTACATCCATATCGTTGACCGTGAGGAAAAGCTGAGGGGCGTGGTGTCCCTTAGGGAACTGCTGCTTGCAGAAGATGACTGCCATCTTGCTGATATCATGGAGACGAATCTCAAGACAGTGGCGCCCGGAGAGGATGAGATGACAGCTGCCGGGATCATCTCAAAATACAACCTGTTGTCACTGCCGGTTGTGGATGAAAACGGATACATGCACGGCATTATCACGGTGGATGACATCATAGATATACTTCTGCCGCCTTCGGCCAAAAAGAAGAGGAGAAAGGTATGAAGCTTTGGAAGAATATCCTCTTTTTCCTCAGCGTTATGGGGCCGGGCATTATCACCGCGAATATCGACAACGATGCCAGCGGTATAACCACCTACTCTGTTGCAGGGGCCCGCTTTGGTTATGCACTCCTGTGGACACTTATTCCTACGACTGTGGCGCTTGTTGTCATTCAGGAGATGGTGGCCAGAATGGGGGTCATTACCGGCAAAGGTCTTTCCGATCTGATTCGGGAGAACTACGGTGTGAAGACCGCTTTCTTCCTGATGGTCGGCCTGCTGCTGGCAAATTTCGGCACTACGGTTGCAAACCTTGCCGGATGGGCAGCAAGCATGGAGATCCTCGGTATGAGCAAATTCATTATGGTGCCGGCCGGGGCGCTTGGAATATGGATGCTGGTGACGCGCGGCAGTTACCGGTTTGTTGAACAGATTCTGCTGGTGGCCTGCCTCCTGTATTTCGGCTACGTTGTTTCAGGGTTCATGGCAAAGCCGGACTGGGTCCCTGTACTGAAGGCCACGGTTGTCCCCCAGGCGCGCTGGAATTCGGAATATATCATGCTGAGCATCGCGATCATCGGGACGACCATCACGCCCTGGATGCAGTTTTATCTTCAATCCTCCATCGCGGAAAAGGGCATAAAAAAGGAACAGTATAAGGCGTCGCGCCTTGATGTGATTATAGGGTGCTCCATAACTGATGTTGTCAGTTTTTTTATTATCGTCACCTGTGGCACCCTGCTTTTTCCCCATGGCATACGGATCAACGAGGCTTCAGAGGCAGCTCTTGCCCTTAAGCCGCTTGCCGGGGATTATGCCTATCTCGTATTTGCTTTCTGCCTTGCCAATGCCTCTTTGCTCGGCGCGATCATTGTGCCACTTGCAACTGCCTATTATATCTGCGAAGCAATGGGCTGGGAGGCCGGCGTTAACAAGACCTTCAGGGAAGCGCCGCAATTCATGTGGATCTATACCTTGACTATTGTGATAGGATCGCTTGTAGTTTTGATTCCAGGGGCGCCTCTCGTGTCCCTTATGATACTTTCGTCTGTTGTCAACGGCCTGCTGCTGCCTTTTGTCCTTGTCTATGCCCTGTTGCTAATCAATAACAGGCAGCTCATGGGAGAGTACACCAACTCAAGGGCTTTTAATTATATTTCCTGGGGAACGGTTTTAACGATAATAGTCCTGACGTCATTTCTTGTTATCTCAACCTTTGCGCCTCTCAAAGTGTAGGCCGGACCGGCATAAGACCGGTTTTTTGTTTATAATACTTAAGTTTGACAGACTCGTAAAAAGTTCAAAAAGAGACGGGTTAGTAAAAAGCTCCGGAGGCAGGGAGCGCATGGTTCGACAGGCTCACCATGACAGGCGAAGAGCCTGCCCTGAGCGAGTCGAAGGGAGTTTTGCAGCGCACCGCAGCATACGGACTTTTTACGAAGCCGTCAAGTTTCGGAGAAAATATGGTCAAGACAATAGAGTGGTTAGACGATAAAGTTATTATGCTCGACCAGAGCAGGTTGCCGCTCGAGGTTGTATATATCGAGTGCAGGGATTATCTCATGGTTGCAGAGGGCATAAAGAAGCTCTGGATCCGGGGCGCTCCGGCAATCGGTATTGCAGCTGCAATGGCCATAGCACTCGCTGCCCAGGAAATAGAGGCAGTGGACCATGAAGGGTTCATGGGGAAACTTGAACCTGTTTTCACAACGCTGACAGCTACCCGGCCCACTGCGGTCAACATACAATGGGCAGTTGCGAGGATCAGGGCATTTCTGAAGGCGCGGAGGCATGAGCCGGTCGCGACCCTCAGGAAACTGCTTATCGAAGAGGCCCTGGAAATCCTTAAGGAAGACATCGAAGTGAACAAGGCCATCGGCAGATGGGGGGCACAGTTCATCCATGACGGCGACACGGTCCTGACACACTGCAATGCAGGCTCTCTTGCAACCGGCGGTTATGGGACAGCAACCGCGCCCATGCTGATCGCAAAGGAACAGGGCAAGAAGTTCCAGGTCATTGCCGATGAGACCAGACCGGTGCTGCAGGGCGCGAGGCTTACCGCATGGGAGCTCATGCAGGCAGACATACCGGTTACGCTCATAACAGACAACTCAGCAGGCGCACTGATGCAAAGGGGAGAGATCAGTCTGGCTATTGTAGGCACTGACAGGACTGTCCTCAACGGCGACGTTGCCAACAAGATCGGCACATATTCCGTTGCCGTACTTTGCAGGGAACACGGCATTCCTTTTTATGTTGCAGCTCCCATGAGCAGTATAGATTTTTCCATTGCCTGCGGCGATCTTATTCCAATTGAAGAGCGGTCAGCCGACGAGGTCACCCATATCTTCGGCTCCTGCCGGATAGCGCCGGAAGGCGTAAAGGTCAGGAACCTTGCGTTTGACGTAACGCCCGCAAAATTCGTGACAGCGATCATTACTGAAAAAGGGGCCTTCAGGCCCAGGGACATAAAAAAGCTTGCCGATGATCAGGCATCCCTCGAAAAGATCAGGATCAGAGAATAAAGAGAAAGGATATTCGCCTTGACCATAGAAAATACGCAGTCCTGTAAGCAGAGAAGGCCTCTACAGGAAATCCTTGAGTTCTACAGCGAACGGCTTCGCCTTGTAGAGCTCAGGATGAAGGAACTCTTCAGGAACAAGGCCCCTGTCATTCCACTCATCGGCCAGTACATCTCCGCGAGCGGCGGCAAGAGGCTCCGTCCTTTATTTCATCTCATCAGTGCGGATATCGCAGGATATGAAGGAGATGCGGATATAGAGGTCGCAGGCATTATAGAATCCATTCATACAGCGTCCCTGCTCCACGATGATGTGGTGGATATGGCAGAGCTGAGAAGGGGAAAGCCTTCTGCCAACCTGGTCTGGGGGAATCAGATCGTGGTTCTTGTCGGAGATTTCCTTTATTCCAACGCGCTCAGGACAGCAGTAATGCTGCGGAACCAAAAGATAATGGAGGCCCTCTCCGGCGCGACAACACTCATGACCGAGGGTGAACTGCTTCAACTCAACAAGGTGGGAGACCCTGAGATCACAGAGGCGGAATACCGTGAAATTATATCTGCCAAGACAGGGGCCCTTATTTCTGCTGCCTGCAGGACAGGCGCTGTTCTTGGCGGTCTGCCTGAAGCACAGGAGAAAGCCCTTGCAAACTTCGGTATGAAGACCGGTATGGTATTTCAGATGGCTGACGACATCCTTGACTATATGGCAGACGAAAAAGAGCTCGGCAAGAAGCTCTGCAAGGACCTTGAAGAAGGCAAAATAACGCTGCCGCTGCTGCTTCTTTTTTCTGAAGCCGGAGAAGATGAACGCTCTGAAATCAAAAAAATTATCACGGATTTTTCAGGGGCAGGGTTTTCGCGGATACTTGACCTTTTGAGAAAATACAAGGCCATTGACCTGTCGCTGAAAAAGGCGCGGACCCTGATTGATGAGGCGGGCGCTGAGCTCTCGGGGTTCCCTGACAGCCGGGCAAAGGAAGCGCTTCTTGCCTTGGCAGACTATTCCATGAACAGGGAGAAGTAATGCACAGGATCGTTGCGCTTGCCAGACAGAGCATCGAAGAATACGTCAGGGCCGGCAGGAGGATATCCCCTCCATCTGACCTGTCTCCTGAGCTGTCTCAACGCGCCGGTGTCTTTGTCTGCATCAAAAAACACGGCAATCTCAGGGGCTGCGTAGGCACCTTTCAGCCATGTTCCGATACGGTTGCTGAAGAGGTGATACGAAATGCAATCGCTGCTGCCACTCAGGACAGCAGGTTCAGCGCACTGACTCCGGATGAACTGGAAGAAATCGAATATTCCGTTGATGTCCTTTCCGCGCCCGAGAAGGTGGAGGACCTGGACAAACTCGATCCGAAACTATACGGAGTCATTGTGAGCCGGGGAATAAGAAGAGGTCTGCTCCTTCCTGACCTTCAGGGGGTTGATACTGTTGAGGAGCAGCTCAGAATAGCGAAGATAAAAGCGGCAATAGGGCCTGATGAGGAAGTGGATATTTACAGGTTCACAGTGACAAGATACGGGTGACACTGCTTGGGGAAAAAGCGCAAAGAGGTTGGCAAGGGCAGTCCGGGCATAAGTCGTGCTGCTATAAGATGCCTGGCGATCGCTGCCCTGCTTGTGACTGTATTTGCAGAGGGGTACTATATTATGGCCCTCAGGGACACCATAAAAAAACAGACCGAAGACCTCAGAGATATATCCGTTCAGATCCAGATTCTCAATAGCGAACATGAGCGTCTGATCGAAGAGATATCCGCAACTGAAAAAAAGGCAGGAGAGAAAGACAATGGAAGCGCAGCTCAAAGGTAATATCACCGGGACCAGCCTCGTGAACATCCTGGTGCGGATTAACAGAGGCAGGAAGACCGGAACGCTTTTTTTTATAACGCCTGCCTGCACAAAAAAAATCTTTTTCCAGGCAGGGGATGTTGTTTTTGCCTCCTCCACCTTTGAGGACGACAGGCTTGGAGAGATGCTCCTGAAGGCCGGCAAGATCACGGTTGAACAGTACGACAAGTCAGTCGAGGTCCTGAAATCTTCAAAAGGCAAGAGACAGGGCGCGATTCTTGTGGAACTTGGCTACCTTACTCCGAAGGAACTATTTTGGGGTGTCAAGTTCCAGGTCAGGGAGATTATTCACAGCGTGTTTCTTGCTGAGGACGGGCAGTACGAATTTGTTGAAGGGGAGCTTTCGATGCAGGAAGTGATCACTCTGAGGATGAGCATCGGAAACCTGATCTACGAAGGTGTTAATAAAATTGTAAATTGGACACGCATCAGAAACGAGATGCCCCATACTGATTCAGCGCTAAAGCTGAGTATTGACCCGTTAAGACTGTTTCAGGACATTGAATTGACTCAGCAGGACAAGAAGATCCTTTCTCTGGTCGATGGCAGGAGGACAATAAAAGAGATCATCGACAGTTCCTGGATGGGTCCTTTTGAAGCGCTTAAAGTGCTTTATGTCCTCTGGTCTATCGGTATAGTTGAGGCCCCAATCGCTTCCGGTGAAGAGCAGGCATCAGAAGAGAGTGGGGCAAAGGCAGATGAGACAATCTCTCTGGACGAAATCCTCAGACCTCCTTCGGAAGAAGAGGAAATACTGCTGAAAGAGGTTGATGACATCTATACGAATATCGGCAACATGACCCTGTCTGAACTTCTTGAGGCGGACGAAAAGGCTGATAGCGAGACAATCAGGAAGAACTATTATCGTTTGGCAAAGAAATTTCATCCTGACCGGTATTTCAGCTCGCCTGACCCTTTAATAAAGGTGAAACTGACTGCTATTTTTGATACTCTTTCAGGCGCTTACCGTACGCTCAAAGATGACAGACAGCGTGCGGATTACTTTGCTTCGTTGTCTGCGCCCAAACAGGAAACAGATGCCAATGAGGCCCAGCGCGCAGCAGAGCAGTTCAAACAGGGGATAGCTGATTTCAAGGCAGGAGATTTCTGGAGTGCGATCGAAAAATTCAAGTGGGCTGTCAAGATGGCCCCGCAGAATGCCAATTACCTGAGCTGTCTTTCCCTTGCCTTTTCAAAAGTGCCGGGCCGCGTTAAGGATGCGGAGGAAGCCTTGCTTGCGGCGTTGAAGATAGAGCCCTATAATGCTGATTTCCACTCTCACCTCGGGCTTATATATATGAAGGCAGGGCTAAGGAAGAGGGCCAATGCTGAATTTCTAAAGGCCTTCAGGATCGATCCCGAAAACGAAAAAGCTAAAAAGGGCCTGGAGCAAACAAGAGATTAACACATCTTTCAAGGGAGCAGGCGCCGGGGAAAAACGGGGGAGCAGGGCGCTCCCCCGTTTTGTGTTTACTTGTGTGACTTTTCAGCCCTTAATTTTGAGGCCTCGTCTTTTATTTTTTGGAGGGTCTCTTTCATCGGGGCCCATCCATACCAGTGCATGTAGTCAGGGTTCATGTGGAATGCCCCCTGGAAGGCCCGCATGCGGTATTCGAGGAACATAACGTACAGGTCCTGTTCGATCGAGCTCTTTGCCTCATAAAACTGAAGCAGGTCAGGCGCAAAGGTCCAGCCTGCCGGCTTCTTGAGGACGCCGTCCCTGTAAAGCGCCTGGACTTCCCTGATGGCCTCGGCCAGGATCTTGTCAACATCCTTGATGACCCTGTCTCCGGCTTCAAGCTGGGCTGTTGCATAGGATTTGCTGTGGCACTGCGAGCAGATGCCTGTCATCTTGTCACGCTCCTTCTGGAACTCTTCTTTAGTAAGGCGGGCGACCTTTCCTGCCTTTACAAGATCAAGCCTCGCTGTCGGAGTTCCTTTATCATCGAGCACGCCAAGGGCCTGAAGGATGGTTACCCGGTCGTTCATCCATTCCTTGTCATCCTCCGGAAGACGCAGCGCAAGAAAGCCCCACGACGTCATTACATTGTGGTCGCCTCCGCTCATATGGCATGTCTGGCAGACAGGCGCGCGTTTGCTGCCTTTCCCCTCGATCTGCCATATTGTCCCGTGCTTGGATGTGGACCACATCTCCCACTGCGGGTGGTCGAAGCCCATATGGCATGTCTGGCATGCGCGCGGGTCAGCGGCTTCTGACTTTTTGAAAGAATGGCGTGTATGGCATGAGTCGCACTGGGCATGACCATAACGGTACCCGGTCTTGTCGGCATCAGGCTGCACGCCGATCTTGTGGCAGCTTGAACAGCCTTTGTAATCGCCGCCTGCAACTGCCTTTGACTGATGGCCCATCATGGGCATGGACGACGATGCAACCCACGCAAGGTTGTGCTTCCCTGCCTTGAACTGCTCGGTCTGTTTCTTGTGGCATCCTGCGCAAGTCTCAGGAGTCGGCATTTTGGCCTTGGCCGCGTCCTCCATGCCCTTGTGTTCAGAACCGTGGCACGCTGAACAGTCAATGCCGGCCTTTGCCATCTTTCCCTCAAGATGCTGCTTGACAACCCCTGGTGTCACCTTCTTGTGGCAGTCGACACAGCCGCTTTTGCCCTTTGCTGCGTGCGCCATACTGCTGGTGAGCAGCACAGCGCATAGAACGATCAGTAATTTGAACAGCTTCATAAAAACCTCCTGAATTTTGGATACGGCAAAAATGCCGATTATATTGACAGACACAATAAATGTGCCTTGCCGGCTCATGACAGCATACCCCAGTATAAACAGGTGTAGATATGATCTATATCATATTGATCTCCAAAATGACGCTTGCATTTAGAGGATATCCGTGGTATTTTGAGTCTATCCGGGAATTCCCTGGGTTTTAATAACCAGTCTAAAGGAGATTTTTTATGAGAAGATTTTTGAAATTCAGTACTGTTGTCCTGGTATTGCTTGTCCTTGCGTCAGTTGCGTTTGCTGACAGCTTCAGGGACCGGATCAGAGATCAGCAGAGGCGTATTAATCAGGGCATATCCTCCGGTCAGTTGACGAAAATGGAGGCGGAAATTCTTCTGGATAATTTATCGTGGATAAAATATGAATTCTCGCGAATGGTTGACGATGGAAGACTTGTTCCTGCGGAAAGCAAGCGTCTCGATGACCTGCTCGACAGAAACAACCGGATGATTGTAGACAAAAAGCATAATCGTGTAACTATTTTCTATACTCAAAAGATAGGTATAGGCCAGTTCATCGCTGAAAGGATCCAGAACCAGAGGGCGCGCATTGAAGACGGCATGCGTTCAGGGGAACTTAACCGAAGTGAGGCCGATATATTGATAGACAATCTCAATCGCATCAGGGATGAATTTGCCCGGGTCAAGAGAGACGGTCATCTTACCCGGAGAGAGGCGGACAGGCTCGACAGGATGCTTGATCGCAACAGCGAATTGATTTTTTCCAAGAAGCATAACCGGAATGCTCCGATCGGAATCCTTAATTTCAACCTTTTTTTAGATATTGATTGAATATGACGGATTTGTAAAAAGTCCGGATGTATCACTCCGAATGAAGAGAGGGGTCTTGCAACAGCCTGAAAAACAAGATCTCTCGCTTTGTTCGAAATGACAATCAGTAACATGAACATGTTCGTGATCGACAGGGAACTGCTGATCCGGCTCGGTTTTTTTCTGGGTATATTCATGGTTATGTCTGCGTGGGAGGTAATTGTTCCTCGCAGGCGCCTGACACAGAAAAAAGCCGTTCGCTGGCTTAACAATCTATTGCTGACCGGGATAAACAGCGCTCTTCTCCTTGTCATTTTTCCGATGACTGCAGTCGGTATAGCCCAATCTGCTCATAATTACGGATGGGGAATTTTTAATCTGGCAGGCTTTGGCGCGTGGACCGCCGGTCTCTTTTCTATTATTCTCTTGGATTTGGCGATCTACAGCCAGCACCGGTATTTTCACAGATTTCCTCTCTTTTGGTCTATTCATAAGATGCATCATACTGATCTTGATATAGATGTCACCACGGGAGCAAGATTTCATCCTATTGAGATAATCATTTCCATGGGGATCAAGATAGCGGTCGTTGTGGCGCTCGGTGCACCTGCCTGGTCGGTGGCAGTATTCGAAGTGCTTCTGAACGGCACGTCGATGTTCAACCACAGTAATGTATTTTTGCAAGCCGAACTCGACCGCATTTTAAGGCTTATAACAGTTACACCCGATATGCATCGAGTCCATCATTCCATAATAGGAAGGGAAATAAACAGCAATTTCGGGTTCAATTTTCCGTGGTGGGACCGGCTGTTTGGAACCTACCGGGACCAGCCTGAAGAAGGCCACACTGCAATGACAATCGGAATCGCAGAATACCAGGATCCGAAATGGCTGACTCTGGGCTGGATGATGGCAGTCCCGTTTTCACGTACTGAGATATCGAAAAAGCAATGAAAGCCAAAATAAAGGGTTCATTCGTAAATAAGTTGAAATGACTATAATACTAAATGGATTCCCGCTTAAGATCTGCGGGAATGACGAACAAAGGCAAGCATTTAAGATTGTCATCCTCGGGCTTGACCGGGGGATCCAGGGGCTTTTCAACAATAATACGAAAGACACAAATAAAGAACGGAAAGAGTTGGTGGCGGTGCAGGGATTTGAACCCCGGACACTGCGAATATGAGTCGCATGCTCTACCAACTGAGCTACACCGCCGCTGAAAAACAGTGATAAACAAAAAAGTAAACAGCTAATAGTTTAAAGACAACTGCCCGGAATATTCAACAATTCAGAAACAGCATTATACCAAAATCGACCGGCCTAATAAAAGAGGCTGAAGCGCCGTGTCCTGATATTGATCAAAACCCCTGCTGAAATGAAGTTTGAAAGCAGGGCTGTGCCGCCGTAGCTCATAAACGGCAGGGG
The DNA here is from genome assembly GCA_020056455.1 of Thermodesulfovibrionales bacterium. GTDB lineage: Bacteria > Nitrospirota > Thermodesulfovibrionia > Thermodesulfovibrionales > UBA6898 > UBA6898. Next base: position 5,249 of record JAGVHR010000117.1, on the reverse strand, counting down.
TATGCCGACAACCGGCATGATGCCGAGAGTCATGCCGACATTAACAAACAAATAGATGCTGAACATGAAGGTAATGCCGAGGGCGAGCAGACGGCTGAAATCATCTTTTGCCTTCCTTGCAGTATCAAGACCTCGAATGAGCAGAATAAAGTACAGGGCAAGAAGGAACAGGGATCCGAGAAAGCCCCATTCCTCAGCAAAGACCGCAAAGATAAAGTCCGTATGTTTTTCCGGCAGAAACCTGAACGGCCCCTGTGTTCCTTTCAGGAATCCCTTGCCGGCAAATTCTCCGGAACCGATAGCGACTTTTGACTGGTTGATATGATAGCCGATCCCTGTAGGATCAGTCTGTGGATCTATGAACGCGATAAGCCGGTTCTTCTGATAGTCCTTCAGGCCGGTCCAGAGTATATTGCCTATAAAGGGAAGTGAGACCATTCCTATAATGACGAGGATTACCAGGAGTTTTTTTCTAAGCCCTTTTGCAAGGGACAGGGATGCGAATATCAGGAAGATCATAATCGCAGTGCCAAGGTCAGGCTGCCTGATCAGAAGCAGAAAAGGCAGCAATACAATCATGAAGCAGACCCGCAGCAACCGGGATGTGTCAAGGGCCTCCTGTGAAAGACTATAATAACCTGAAAGCATAATAATGAAGATGAGCTTGAAGAACTCTGAAGGCTGGAACGAGAAAAAGCCGAGGCTTATCCAGCGCTGGGCCCCCATACCGACCCTGCCTGCGACGAGAACGATGCCAAGAAGGACAACCCCTGTAATATAGAGCGGCAGGGCTATCCTGCCCAGCCAGGTGTAATCAAAGCTTACGATTACAAAGAGAGCACAGATGCTGATAGCCAGCCATATGATCTGCTTGATGTAAAATGATGCCTGGGGAGAGTCGCCCAACTGGCGGGTAGCGCTGAATATGGTTATGATGCCTATAAACGATATACTGATGATGGTCAGGAATGTTACCCAGTCAAAATTCTGCAGGAACCTTCTGTCAATCCTGAACATTGAGCAGTTCCTTCTTTTTCACTTCAGGCAGCAGATAGGCCTCGATCGCCTTTTTTGCGATTGGCGCAGCAGCGCTTCCTCCATGACCGCCGTGCTCCACAAAGACGGAAAGCGCGATCTCAGGCTTGTCCGAAGGTGCAAAGGCTACAAACCAGGCGTGGTCCCTGAATTTTTCCGGGAGATACTTCGAGTCTTTTCTAATGCCTACTACCTGTGCAGTTCCGGTCTTTCCGCCCACAGTAGTCATTGCTGAGCGCGCTGCCCCCCCTGTTCCCCCCTGTTCATTGACGACACCCGTAAGCGCGTCTTTGATGATATCAAGGGTCTCCGGTTTTACAGCGACTTTTCTGACGAGAGACGGTGGAGTATCTCTGAGGATAAGCGGCCTGTATACATATCCGTTATTAGCCACTGCCGCCATCATTACCGCAAGCTGTACAGGCGTTGCAGTGACATAGCCCTGGCCTATGGAGTTTATAAAGGTCTCCCCGAGGAACCAGGGTGCTTTTTTGGTCTCGATCTTCCATTTGGAATCAGGGATCAGTCCTTTCTTTTCCTTCCCAAGGGCAATACCTGTTTCCTGTCCAAGGCCGAACATTAAAGCGTATTCCTGCACCTTGTCAAAACCTGTGCGCTTTCCAGCTTCGTAAAAGAAGACATCACAGGATTCAACAAGGGCGCGGCGTATGGAAACCGCGTTATGCCCTGTTTTTCTCCAGCAGCCAAAATGCCATTTACCGTAACTGATGCTGCCCCTGCAGTCAACGCGAGAGGCGTCATCGACTGCCCCGCTTTCGAGCGCCGCGATTGCGGTTATAATCTTGAATGTGGAGCCCGGCGGATACTGGCTCTGTATGGCCCTGTTCAGCATCGGCAGCCTTCTGTTTTCCGAGAGGCTGCGCCAGTCAGCGTAGTTGATGCCCTGTGCGAACTTGTTCGGATCATAAGATGGAGAGCTGACAAGTCCGAGGACCTCGCCGGTGCCGGGTTTGAGAGCCACAAGGGCGCCTGCCCTTCCGTCAAAGGCCTTTTCAGCTTCCTTTTGAAGGGCTATATCGATGCTCAGGACAAGGTCTGAACCTTTCGAGGGCTGAGTTTCATAAAGCAGGCGGATTTCCCTGCCAACGGCGTCTACCTCGATGATCCTCTTACCGGCAGAGCCGCGCAACGACTTGTCGTACAATTTTTCAATGCCCCATTGTCCAATGAAGGCTTCATGCGGAACGTCCCTGAAATCAGGGTCCCTGGACTGACGTGGGTTCAACCTGCCGAGATAGCCTATCAGATGGGCCCCGACACTTCCGTAGATATATTCCCTGCTTGTTTCAATTTCGATCATAAGACCAGGAAAGTCAGAACGTCTGGCCTCTATGAAACTGACCTCGCTGAAGGAAAGACCTTCTTTCAACCTTAAAGGAGTAAAAGGACTTTCTGCTCTGCGGGTGATCCTGTCATGCAGTTGGGGCGCCGGTATATTCAGAAGCTGCGAAAGAGATGCCGTGTTGTTTATGTTGAATTCATGGGGTATTATCGATACACAGAAATAAGGGGTGTTTTTTACAAGGGGGACCATGTTTCTATCGAAGATAATGCCTCTGGGCGCTGCAACGCCTATTACCCTGAGTCTGTTTGATTCTGATATCTTCCTCAGTTCATCTCCCTGAAGAATCTGAAGATGCCACAGTCTCAGAAGCAGTATGATGAAGCCGCCGATTATCAGATAGGCGATGTAGCTGATCTTTTCCGGGCTGTTCTGCTCAGTCTGCATGTGAGGGCCTGATGAACATCCCCATGGCTGAATTCAGGAGCGCCTGCATGACTGAGGTGAACATTGCTTCCGAATGGGCCGTGGGCAGGGTATCGAAGACGCTTAGTGAAAAAAAGACAACTGAGTTGTCTATGAGTGTAAGGACAAAGAGGCCGAGTATGCCCAATAAAGGGGTCCATACCAAAAAACCTCCTGAAATAAAAAAAGACGAAAAATAACCTGTCAAGCCTTTGCCCAACATATTGGGTCCGAGGATGGGCGACGACAGACTGTCCTCAATAGCTCCAATAAGCAGACCGGAAAACATTCCCTTGTTCTCGCCGTACTTTATGCCTGCGTAATAGGCAATAAGGGCAGTCAGGTTCGGAGAAATGGAAAGGACCGAGACCTTTGCCTGAAGGATGAACGCAATATATACAGCCAGCGCCGCGAGCAGGTATTTCATTTAATTATTAATACTTCCTCTATGCCGGCGTTGTCCACAAAGGGCACGACTTCGATATACAGAAACTGGCCTGATCCCTGCCGGTCTACCTTTGAAATATAGCCCGCCGGGATGCCGGGAGGAAAGAGCAGATCGAGTCCTGAGGTTGCTACAATGTCCCCTTCCCTTACCTCTGCCTCAGGGGGTACATATTTCAGGAGTGCTTTACCGGTCCCTGTCCCTGACAACACGCCTTCCTTTCTGCTTTCCTGTAGTCTTACAGCTGCTGAGAAATTAATATCAGTGAGCAGGAGAAGACTTGAATATGAATCAGAGACGTTGAATATCTTGCCTGCGAGACCCTTTGGCGTGATTGCAGTGGAGTTCCTGGTGATCCCGGCGCTCAGCCCCTTGTCCAGGACAAAGGTGTGCGCCCAGTGGCTGGTCCCCCTGCCGATGACCTTTGCAACAGCGACAATATTCGTTTGACTTTCCCGCAGACCGAGAATTTCCCTTAGTCTTTTGTTTTCCATAAGGGCTTCCTGGTATTTCATCCGCTCAAGCATAAGCTCATCAACTCGCTGTTTTAAGACCCTGTTGTCATTGTCTCTGAGGGCAATCAGGCGGAACGGCCTCTTGATTGCCTCAGAAACAGATGTGACGGCAGCAGAAGCGCGGTAGATTAATATGGTCAGAGGGCTGCCCGTAAGTGAGTATCCTTTTCTGCTCTGGTAGGTCATGATGGAAAAGAGAATAACGACAAAAGAAAGGAAAAGGATGACCTTTTTTTTAAACATTTTGCTGATTAAGTAATTGCTATTCTTCTGAGCAACTCCAGTTCATCAAGCATCTTGCCGACACCCATAACAACAGCCGTCAAAGGGTTTTCCGCTACGATTACAGGCAGGTTGGTCTCCTGCTTGATCAGGGAGTCCAGTCCCCGGAGAAGCGCACCTCCGCCAGCAAGGACAATGCCTCTGTCGACTATATCTGCAGCAAGTTCCGGGGGGGTGTTTTCAAGCGCAACCTTTATGGTTTCTAAAATGAGATTTATCGGCTCGGAAAGGGCTTCCCGGATCTCATCCTCATTGATGGAGATCGTTTTCGGGATGCCGGATATCAGATCTCTGCCCTTGATGTCCATGAGACGCCTGTCAGGAGCCACTAAAGCAAAGGCAGAACCAAGGTTTATTTTTATCAGTTCGGTAGTAGTTTCGCCGATCATCAAATTGTACCTTCGTTTTATATAAGCCATTATTGCTTCGTCCATCTTGTCACCGCCGACCCTCACTGCCTTGCTGTATACCACGCCGTCAAGAGAGATGACAGCCACATCTGTTGTTCCTCCGCCGATATCGACAATCATGTTGCCGGAAGGTTCTCCGACAGGAAGCCCTACTCCTATGGCCGCTGCCATGGGTTCTTCAATGAGGTAGACCTCGCGTGCCCCTGAAGCCTCTGCCGCATCTTTAACAGCCCTCTGTTCAACCTGCGTAATTCCTGAAGGAACGCCGATAATGACCCTTGGAGATACGAAACTCCTCCTGTTATGGACCTTCTTTATGAAGTACTTAAGCATCTCTCCGGTAGCATCAAAGTCAGCGATGACTCCGTCTTTCATCGGTCTAATCGCCATTATATTGGAAGGTGTTTTACCCAACATACGCTTGGCTTCAGTGCCTACAGCAACAGTCTTTTTATTGTCTTTTCTGATGACTACGACAGACGGTTCATCGCATACAATACCCCTGCCCTTGACATAGACAAGAGTATTTGCCGTCCCGAGGTCAATGGCAAGATCATTGGAAAACATGCCTAATATATCATGGAAAAACATGGTGACTCCTCACTACTAATAAAGGTTATAAGTTCTCAAGTACGGTTGTGCCGGCAAGTTCGTCGCCAAGGCGTCTTCCATCTTTATTGCCGAGGATCAGGATAAATTCAACGGCCGCGATAACCGTAAGGAATATCCATCCTGCCCATGGGATGAGCAACAGGGCGTATCCCAGCCCAAGAGGGATGTTCCGCAGAAGGGAG
>JAGVHR010000003.1 GCA_020056455.1 Thermodesulfovibrionales bacterium | reverse complement strand
TTTATTTCATATTGGGTATCGACGCCTTTCTTGATATCCCAAACTGGCACATGCCTGAGCATCTCCTTGGCCTTGTAAACTTTCTGGTCCTTTCACGGCCAGGGTGCAGGTTCGCTGATCTGTACTCCTCCCCTTATCTGTCTGTCAGAAAAGAGATCCTAAGGAAGCTTGATATCAGGACCATGCTTTCATATTTAATAAAGCTCAGGAACGAAAACACAGTCACGCTCCTTAATATCTCACCGGTCCATATTTCCGCAACTGACATCAGGGCGCGCATAAGGCAGGGGAAAAGCATTAAATACCTGTTGCCTGAACAGGTTGAATCCTATATAATTTCTAAGAAACTTTATGCGCACGGGCCAAAAAAGAATAAGGCTTCAAAAAGGAAATGTATTTGAATAGCAGAGATTTTGCTCTCAAAGCAGCTGCAATAGCTCTCGGCAAAAAGGCCCTGGATCTCGTCATTCTTGATCTGACCGGCCTTACAGTCATTGCCGACTATTTCGTCATTTGCTCAGGTGAAAGCACTACCCAGGTCAAAACAATAGCGGAATTCCTGGAGCATGAATTTATTCTGCAAGGCATCCGGCCCGCCGGCAAAGAGGGGGCCGACTACAGTCACTGGATAGTGCTCGATTACGGAGATGTGATTGTTCATGTATTCGAAAAGGAAACGCGGGATTATTACAGTCTCGATAAACTCTGGATGGACGCAAGGACAATGGAATTCCATGAAAATACATCTGATCTGGGTAGGGAAGACAAAAGAGCGCTTCCTGCTTGAAGGCATTCAGAAGTACCTGAAGCTTCTGCAGCCCTATGCCGATATTACCACAACTGAGATCAGGGAAGAAAGGGTAAAGGACCGCAACAGGATGCTCAGCAAGGAAAGCAGGCGCATTGAGGACCTAAGGACCCCATATGTTCTTCTGGATGAAAAAGGGGACTCCCTTGACTCCGTTGACTTCGCCCGTTTCATCGAAAAGCAGGGCGCCTCAGTCACCTTTCTTCTCGGCGGCGCATACGGAGTCTCTGAGGATGTCAGAGGAAAAGCCCGGAAACGGATATCCTTGTCCCGCATGACCTTTACCCATGAAATGTCACGCCTTATCTTTCTTGAGCAGCTCTATCGGGCCTTTACCATTTTGCAGAAAAAGGGTTATCATCACTGATGGGCAAGCTATCTATTTTCTTATTCGTGATATTTCTGTTTGCGCTTTCTGTTTTTTCCATCTTCAACCAGGGAGCAATCGCCATTACCGTCCCTTTCGGCCCTGTTTACGAAATCCAGAAATTCGCGCTGAGCCTTTTTTCGATCGCAGTAGGTGTTTTTATCACATTCATTTTTTTTACCATAAGGGACACCAAGAAGTTTATAGACAACTGGCAGTTTCAAAAAAAACAGAAGCAGGATATCCGCGTTCAGGATCTCTACTCCAGGGCCCTTAATTCTCTTTTGGCAAAAAACCTCGAGGCTGCCGGCGAAGCGCTTGAGGAGATCCTTAAGGAAGAGCCTGATCATATTGATGCGCTGCTCCGCCTTGGCGATCTCGCAGCGGGCAGTGAGGATTTTCAGACAGCCAATGCCCGTTACCAGCGTGCCAGAGAGCTGGAACCCAAAAGGCTCGAAACTCTCTTTGCGCTCGACAGACTTATGGAAGGGGCCGGGAGATGGTCGGAGGCCTTAAGGTATCTTGACGAGATACTCGACATCGATGATGCAAACCTCTCAGCCTTGTACCGGAAACGGGAAATTCTTGAAAGGCAGGCGCGCTGGGATGATACCGTATCTCTTCAGAAATCGATCCTGAAGCATGAGCATTCCGAAAAAGACAGGAAACGCGAACAGCAGAACCTCCTGGGATATGAATATGAATACGGCCGTCACAGTCTTGAAAACAGCCAGCTCGAAAAAGCAAAAAAGGCGTTCAAGAATGTTCTTAGGACAGAGAAGGACTTTGTCCCTGCAATACTCGGATTAGCTGAGGTGCTGCTCCAGGAGGGCGAAGGCGAGGAGTCGGTAAATATTCTTGAAAATGCCTTTGCAGCAACAGAATCAAAGATTGTCCTTGCACGGCTTGAGGACCTGCTGATCAGCATCGGAGAGCCTTCCCGGCTTATCCGGATTTACAGGAGCGGTATCTCCCGAAACCCTAATGACCCGGTCACGAGGTTCTTTCTCGGCAAGCTTTTTTACAGGCTTGAGATGATTGATGATGCCTTCGATACCCTGTCGGGCATAGATACAGGCGGAGCTTCATATCCTGAACTTCACCTGCTCATGGGCAATCTTTATGTTAGGAAGAAGCAGATCGAGAAGGCTGTCCAGGAATTCAAGAAGGCAGCAGATATCAAGACCGCTTTCAGGCTTCCCTATTGCTGCAACCATTGCGGGTACAGGGCCGACGACTGGTCCGGACGCTGTCTTGACTGCAAAAACTGGTCGACTTACCAGTTCAACCTTGACGGCACCTGCAAAAGTGAACATGATGTCAGCTTCCGGCGCCGGCCTTAAAATTCAAAAATCCGCAATGAAGACCATACCGCTGAAAAAACTCGTATCTTTTCTGGACAGCAAACTGGAACTATCTGAATTCCCAGGGGACGAAAGCTCCAACGGTCTACAGATAGAGGGAAACCCGACCGTCACCAGGATAGGAGTTGCAGTCGATGCCTGTAACTATGTTTTTCAGGAGGCTGCGACAAAAAAGATGGAGTTTCTGATTGTACATCATGGGCTCATATGGGGAGGCATACGCTCTGTCACCGGGGTCATGAAGCATAGAATAAAGACTCTCCTGGACTCTGACATATCTCTTTACGGCTGTCACCTTCCTCTTGACCGACACCCTGAATACGGCAATAACAGCCTTCTCCTCAAGGCCCTGTCCCTCAGGAAAATGGGAGAGTTCGGCGAGTATCATGGAAAGCGGATCGGCTACTGGGGCAGATATTCGAAGGGACTTTCCCTGAAGGAATTCTCAGGCCTCGCTGACAGGGCTCTGCATACCAAAGCCATTACAGTGGACTTCGGTAAAAAAGTGATGAACGTCGGCGTTGTATCAGGCGGGGGCTGGTCAGCAATCCATGATGCAGAGAAATTTGATATAGATACGCTGCTTGTGGGTGAACCCTCGCACAGCGCATATACCCTCGCAGAGGAAATGAAAGTAAATCTCGTGTTCGCGGGCCACTATGCCACTGAAACATTGGGCGTAAGAGCTGTCGGCAGCATGCTTGCAAGTCAATTCGGGCTTTGGACAGAGTTCATTGATCATCCCACGGGCCTGTAGGTGGCTACCTCGCAAAAATCTTCAAGGAGTTCTGATGCCGTATAATGCCCGGTGTTCTGCCCTGCCTGTTGTGGCTTTTGTGCTAAAATAGGACCCTTATGGAAAAACAAACCGGAAAAGTTTATCTTGTCGGGGCCGGGCCTGGAGACATCGGCCTGCTCACTATAAAGGGACTTCGCTGCCTTCAAAAAGCTGAGGTCGTTATCTATGATTTCCATCTGAATGCCCAGATCCTCAACTATATCAACCACGAGGCTGAGTTCATTTACGCAGGCAAGCGCGGCGGACATCACACCATGACCCAGGACGAAATCAATAAGGCCATTGTCGAGAAGGCAAAAGAGGGAAAGGTCGTCTGCAGGCTCAAGGGCGGAGACCCCTTCATCTTCGGAAGAGGCGGTGAAGAGGCCGAGGAGCTTGCAAAGGAGAATATCCGCTTTGAAGTGGTTCCAGGTGTCAGTTCGGCAATTGCAGCGCCTGCCTATGCAGGCATCCCGCTGACGCACAGGCTATATTCATCATCATTTGCAGTAATACCCGGCTACGAGGACACTACCAAGGAAGAATCTGCAATCAACTGGGAAAAGCTTGCCACGGGTGTCGGCACACTTGTCTTTCTCATGGCGGTAAAAAATATCGATGATCTTTCCCGGAAACTAATTGAGCACGGCAGGGCCCCTGACACGCCTGTGGCAGTTGTGCGCTGGGGAACAAGAGCTGACCAAAGGACGGTAATAAGCACTCTGAGTGAGGTGGCTGCCCTTGTAAGGGAAAAGGACATCAGGCCGCCTGCAGTGATGGTCATCGGCGAGGTCGTAAACCTCAGGGAGAAGCTGAACTGGTTTGAGACCAAGCCCTTGTTCGGACAAAGGGTCCTTGTAACGCGGGAGCATGCCGAAGGCTTTGAGGTGTTGGAGGAATTAGGCGCCGAAGTGGTCCAGTTTGCGTCAATTGAGATCGTGCCGCCCATGAACTGGGGTGAACTCGACAGAGCCATTAATGCTATTTGCGATTATAACTGGCTTATCTTCACGAGCGTCAATGGAGTAAAATATTTTTTCGCAAGGCTTTTTGAAAAAGGGACCGATATCCGTGAACTGAAAGGGATCAGGGTCTGCGCCATCGGGACAAAAACTGCCGCTGCTGTCAGGGCATTCGGCATCAAGGTTGATCTGGTGCCTGATCAGTTCAACGCAGAGGGACTGATAGAAGCCTTTGTCCATGAAGCCGCAATTCGGAATCCGGAGGTCGGAAACAGTGGAGCTGAACTTCTAAAGGGAATGAGATTTCTGCTGCCGCGCGCTGAGACAGCACGTGAAATGTTCCCCAAAAAAGTCCTTGAACTCGGAGGGAGCATTGATACACCTGTGGCCTACCGCTCTGTCAAACCCGAGCATCACGGCAAGAGGCTTAAGCGCTTTCTCAAGGAAGGCCGGATAACCATTGCCACCTTTACCAGCGCAGCTACCTTTACCAATTTCAAGGAAATCATGGGTGAGGATGCCGACGACCTGCTGCGGGACGTCGCGATTGCCGCAATAGGCCCTGTCACAGCAAAGGCCATAGAGAAAACCGGCCTCATCGTTCATATTCAGCCGGCAGAGGCCACCATTGAGGCGATGGTCGAAGAAGTAAAAAGGTGGGCATTGCAGAAGCTGTGATCCCTCAGGACATTGACGTTTATAGAACAGACCTGAACTCTGAACGCAGCAGCATTTCTCGGACCTTTCTCAATAATAAATTTACCTTCTATCCCCAGGTCTTCAGGATCATCTGGAAAAACAGCCGAAGGGCGTTAAAAGACAGGTATACCGCAGACAACTGGGCTGAAAGCAGCTTTGAAATCTTCCGCACTCTTGAGAATATCGGTGTAATTATCGAGATCTCAGGAATGTCAAATTTAAGAAAATTCATTGGTCCTGCGGTCTTTATCGGCAACCATATGAGTACACTCGAAACCCTCGTGTTGCCTGCCATTATCCAACCAGTAAAATCAGTCACCTTTGTCGTCAAAAAGAGCCTCGTTTCGATGCCGGTATTCGGGCCGATCATGCGCTCTCGCGACCCTATCGTAGTAGGCAGGACAAACGCACGGGAAGACCTAAGGGCAGTGCTCGAGGGAGGCGTCAGGAAGCTTAAGGAAGGCCTGTCAATTATTATCTTCCCTCAGAGCACCCGATCCGTTGAATTCGATCCCAGGGACTTTAATTCCCTTGGAATAAAGCTTGCTCTCAAGGCAAATGTGCCGGTTGTACCGCTTGCACTCAAAACCGACGCCTGGGGCATCGGAAAACCGATAAAGGATTTCGGGCGAATCGACACTCAGAAAAAGGTCTATTTTGCCTTCGGAGCTCCGATCAGTGTCAAGGGACGCGGGATGGATGAACACAGACAGGTCATTAATTTCATCACTGATCATCTTTACAAGTGGAGCAATGAGATCAGGGAGGTCCGCTAAAAATGGTAAAAAAAGAGGGACATAAAGTCCCTCCTGCAGATTACATGGCTAAGCCCTGGATTACTTGATCAAACCTTTCTCTCTCAGGTACTCCTCGCTCGGTATTTCAACTGAGCTTGCTCCGCCGCCGTATGAATACATAAGTCTGCCTACATCGATCATCCCCCTCAGCGCCTTTTTCACCTCATCTTTTTCAAGACCGGTTTCAGCACTTACGCCGTTGAGGATGTCCTTCTCTTTCAGCTTTTTTTTGCCCTTTGCAGCTTCACAGAAGGCGTAAATCTTGTCCTGAAGTTCTGACATTTCCATCTGCTCTTTACCCCCGTGATGAATTTAGGTTCTTAAAAGGGACGGCCCGCAAAAAGCGGGCCGCCCTCCCTGTAATTATTCTGCTACCACTTGAATGTTGAGGATGTCCTCATGGTGTCGCGCATAAATGTAAAGTCATCGATACACTGGAAGGTAAAGTCGATACCGGTAAGTGAGAAGAACCTCTCCCAGCCTATCCTCTCGATCCACTCGCCAATCCTCTCATGCTTTCGCGCATTTGCCGCATAAATTTCGACAATGTGCTTGATGGCTGCAACTGCCTTTGGCCACCTCGGCGGCTCGTTCGAGATGAACGGAATAACGAGCTTCGAGAACTTCGGATTGGACCTGAGGCTGTTGATCTTTCCGCCGACAACAATGGCAACACCATCACGCTCAGGATCCTTGATGCTGATCGGAGGGCAGACAGTGAAGCAGTTGCCGCAGTACATACACTTGTCGGCATTGATCTTTATGCTTTTGTTCGCCGGATCAGGACTGATAGCCCGGGTCGGGCAGGAGCCGATAACAGTCGGAAGTTCGCACATATTTTTGAAGTTCTCGTGTGCGACTGTAGGGACCTTTGTATGCACGGCAACAACCGCGATGTCAGAGCAATGGACCGCTCCGCACATGTTAACGCAGCATGCAACCGCAAGCCTGACTTTGTTGGGAAGACTTTTGGACTCAAAATATTCCATAAGCTCGTCCATCATGGACTTTACAAGACCGGATGCGTCCGTGCATGCGCTATGGCAATGCACCCATCCCTGGGTATGGACAACATTTGTTATGGCTGCGCCGATACCGCCCATCTTAAAGCCTCTTTCGGTAAGCTCCTTCTTAAGCGGTTCGAGTTGCTTTTCGTCAGATACGAGGAACTCAACATTGTTCCTGGTTGTGTAACGGAAAAATCCGTCACAGAACTTTTCTGCGACATCACAATGTTCACGGATCGTTGTGGTCGATATGAGCCTCGGTGAGGCTACTCTGACTGTCCAGAGTTTGTCTCCACTTTCTCCGACATGCACCATCGTGCCGTGATTGATGACTTCATGATATTTCCACTTGCCGTAGTTTTTCTGGATAACAGGCGGCAAGAACTGCTTAAAATGAGGCGGTCCTACGTCTGTTTTTCTCTGTGGTACTGCCATATTCTTCTCCTCCTTTAAGATAATTTATATGAAAATTAGAATTGGTATTTGCCGGTCTTCTTCTCTTCAGCTTCCTTTGCCTTAAAGGCAGCCATATCTTCCTCGGTATAGAACATGAACGGGTCCTTCCTCGGCTCCTTGATCTGCTGAGGAATAGGACTCTGGCCAATGCCTTCGAGGAAAGACCTCATACCCTTCATCTCGATGACCTCTCCGATCCTCTCTCTCGGCTTTGCATTATCATCCCACCATTCCCAGATCTTCCTGATGAGGTCCTTAAGCTCAGTGTAAGGCGGTTCAACCTTGATGAACGGAACAATAACCCATGAAAGGAGTGAGCCGACCACGATCGGCGCTTTGGAGCCGATACAGATAGTAGCACCCCGCTCGCCCGCAGGCCTGAGGGCCTTGGTCATCCTGGTAATACAGTGCATGCACCTGCTGCACTCGGCATCGTTGATTTTTAATTCAAGATCGGAAGAGC
>JAGVHR010000258.1 GCA_020056455.1 Thermodesulfovibrionales bacterium | reverse complement strand
TCCCTCCCTGAAATTATCTTTTTTGCTTCTTTTGATATGTTCAGCATCTTGAGCCTCTTGCAAAAGTCCTCAATCTGTCACCTCGAACAAAGTGAGAGGAATATCTTGCCGGGGTTCAGAAGGTTCCTGGAGTCAAAAACCTGTTTGATCTTCTTCATGAGTTCAAGCTCCGCCGGCGGGACCTCCATGGATATGTAATTCTGCTTCGTCAGGCCAATGCCGTGCTCTCCTGAGATGGTGCCCTCCAGCTCAAGCGTGATCCTGAATATCTCCTTAACAAGTTCCTGTGCCTTTGCGTATTGTTCCTTGTCTGCCCTGTCGACCATAAGGTTCACATGTATATTGCCGTCGCCTGCATGGCCAAAGTTCACGATCCTGATGCCAGAGCTTTCAGAAAGGTCCCGCAGCCTCCTGAGCATCTCCGGGAACCTGCTTCTGGGCACAACAATATCCTCGTTGATCTTGGCAGGGCTGAGGTGAAAAAGGGCCGGAGAAACAGCGCGTCTGGCCTCCCAGAGCTTCATGCGGGCAAGCTCATTTTCTGCCATTATGATCTCACCGCTGAGCTTCTTGCAGATAACCGATATCTTTTCGGCGTCCCTTGTTATGACAGAAGGCGGCCCGTCAAGCTCGATCAGGAGCAGGGCCTCTGTATCTTTCGGAAGTCCTATGGACTTGTAATTCTCAACCGCCCGTATGGTCCAGGAATCAAGAAATTCAAGCGTCCTCGGTACAATACCTTCAGAGATAATACGCTGCACTGCCTCGCCGGATTGCTCAAGCCCACCAAAAAGAGCAAGGAGCGTTATAACATCCTCCGGCAGGGGAAGGACCTTAAGCCTGATCTTTGTTATCACGGCAAGTGTGCCTTCTGACCCTACAAGCAGCCTTGTCAGGTCGTATCCAACAACGCCTTTTGCGGTCTTTACGCCCGTAGTAATAGTCCTGCCGTCAGGGAGTACTGCTTCGAGCCCCAGGACATAGTCTCTGGTAACTCCGTATTTAACAGCGCGCGCGCCCCCGGCATTCTCGGCGACATTCCCGCCGAGCGTGCAGAAATTGAGACTCGACGGGTCAGGGGGGAAGAAAAGACGATGCCGCTCCAGCTCCCTCTGAAGCCTGCCGTTTATCACACCAGCCTCGACAAGGACAGTGAAGTTTTCCTTGTCAATCTCAAGTATCCTGTTCATTCGCTCAGTACTCAGAACAATGGCGCCACTTGCGGGTATGGAGCCGCCTGTCATACCTGTACCCGCGCCACGCGGTATCACGGCTATCCCGCGTTCATGGGAATAGCGCATAACCTTGACAACATCGGTCGTATCCTCTGCCCAGACAACAGTGCCTGGCCGGCCCTCAAGCCCTGAGGCATCGAAACCATAGCAGAGCAGGTCTTCAGGCTCAGTAGAAACCTTGCCGGGAAGCAGTTCAGAAAGACTATTCATGACAAAGGACAGCGATAAGCCTTTCGAGGGAAGCCCTGTCGCTGTCCGACATATTCTCAAAATGCATGGCAACTTCATAGACAGGAATGGTATCGCCACCGCCCTGCTGCAGACCCATGAAGGTGGCCCTGACAATGGAACCTCTGAATACAACCGAGATGTCGCCTTTTTCGATTTTAATCCTGTGCAGAATGTTCATATCCATCCGCCTCTTGCTCCTGAACCGGATGCCTGTCATACTGATATCAAGGATTTCGAGACTTTCGACCAGGACCATTTTGCCGCATACCTGGCCGTTCACCTCAACCCTTATTGCGTTTCTCTGGTCCATTTCAGACCTCCGCAAACTGCATTGATATGACTTTTGAAACTCCTGCTTCCTCCATGGTTATCCCGTAGAGGTGCTGAGCAACACTCATGGTTGTCCTGTTATGCGTAATCACAATAAACTGCGTTTCCTGCGAAAGCCCCTGAAGCATCCTCGAATACCGCTCGGTGTTGGACTCATCAAGAGGAGCATCTGCTTCGTCAAGAATACAGAGAGGAGTAGGTTTGATCAGGAAGCTCGCAAACTGAAGGGCCAATGCAGTAAGCGCCTGCTCTCCGCCGGAAAGGAGGTGAATATTCTGGACCTTTTTCCCAGGAGGCTGGGCGATAATATCAATCCCTGTCTCAAGGATATTGCCCTCATCCGTCAAAATAAGCTCTGCCCTTCCTCCGCCGAAAAGGGTTAAAAAGACCTCTGAAAATTTGGTTTTAAGTGCATCAAAGGCGTCTCTCAGCTTCTTCCTTGTTGTACTATTTATCTTTGATATCGCCTCTTCGAGCTCGGCAATGGACTTGTTCAGGTCCTCCTGCTGGGCAGTCATAAACTCATACCTCGTACGGAACTCTTCATACTCGTCAAGAGTGCCGAGGTTGACCGGCCCTATCTCCAGGATCCTTCTGCGCAGTTCCACGGCCCTCTCCTCCTCTGCAGGGGTCACTTCCAGGAGCTCGACCCGGTCTATTTCCGCACCGAAGTCAGTCATGATATCACCTGAAATATTTTCGATCTTCATCTTGTGCTCAGCCCGGGCAACCTCAAGCTCTGACAACCTTGCTGTAACAGCAGATGCGCTCTGCCTCAGTGACCTGAGTTCGTTTTCAACAGCAAGCAGTTCTTCGTTTTCCTTTTCGATCTCTTCCTTCCTGCCTGAGATATCCTGTCCCAACCCGTTGGCCTCAGTGACCCTGAAGCGCAGCTTTGCTTCATGCTCGCCTATCTCACTTTTTCTCTGCGCTATTCTTGAAACAACAGATCCGATCTCCTCATGTATCTCATCCCTCTTCCTGCGGAGTTCGGCGATAGTCCTGGTCGAGGCCTCTATCTCGTTTCTGATGGCGTCGAGTCGTTCCCGGTTGGCCGTAGTCTGCATCCTGAGGTCAGTGACCTCTGAGCGGAGCGTCTCCATCTCTTCCTTCTTCCTGGAGATACCTTCCTGCCACCCCTGCAACTCCATTTCCATCGTGGCCTTACTCTCTTCAAGTTCTGACGCAACTGTTGCTGCATGCGCCATCTGGCCCCTGACCGCCTCTTTTTCACGACTGATCTGTTCAAGCTCCATAATAAGGAAAGAAAGCTTTCTGCTGATCCTGTCCTTATCGGCAAGGTAATTCTCAACAGTCAGCCTTGCCAGCGATATCTCCTTCTCATAGCCGTGGAGCGCATTTTCAACAGTCCTGATCTCCTGTTCCGTCGCCTCAATGGACTCCTGAACAAGACACAACTCGCGACTTGTCATCTCAACAGCAATCTTCTTTTCCTCTATCTGCCGCTCAAGTTCGCGTATCTCACGTTTTCTGCGGAATATGCCCCGTTCTCCGCCTACGATCACAGCGCCTGAAGGATCAATAACTTCGCCGGAGACTGTTACGATCAGCAGGCTGCCGGCAGTCTGTCTCAACTCAAAGGCGGTCTTTATATTATTGACAATAACAATATTGCCCAATAGGTTCTCTGCAACTCGCTCATATCCCTCACTGATCCGCACAAAATCAAGCGCCCTGCCGATGATATTGCCGGACGCGGAGGCGAAAACGCTCAAAGCAGGATCGGCTATGGTTATAAAGGAAGTTTTGTCGAGGGACTTCCCTTTCAGGTCAGCAACTGCATGTTCAATATCTGTCACTGATTCAACAACAAAAGAATCGGCCTTTTCCGAAAGCGCATTCTCTATCGCCTTCTCATATTCCGCCTGTACCTCAAAGACATCCGATACAGTCGCAAGGAGCTTAACATTTCCGCTTGAAGCAAGGAGTTCTCTTGTAGGCTTGTCAAGCACGATCTCTTTGAGCGATTCGAGTCTGGATGTGGAGGATGCCAGATCTTCCCTGGCCTCAGCAAACGCCCTGGTAATGCTCTCCAGACTGGACTTCTGCGCTGAGAGTTCCTGTACCAGGACTTCCTTTTTCTCCCTTACCAGAAGCACCTCATTGTTCCTGCCGAGGATGTCGGATTCGGCAGAAGCGATCGCCGTTTCAACACCGGCAAGCATCTTCCGGGAGTTTTCTGATTCTACAATTGAAAGCGCCTCTTTCTTTTCGAGTGATTCAAGAGATGCCTGCTGTCTGGAGACTTCGTTCCGGGCCTTGCTGATCTCTTCGGATACCCTGAATATCCTGCGCCTCTTGTCCTCGATCTCCTCCTCTTTTCCGGAAAGCGCCTGCTCTATGACCTTAAAGGCTTCGAGCTTCTCCCTCAGCAGAACTGCGTCAGCTTCGAGCTGTTCCTCAAGCCTGGCATTATTTACCCCAAGGTCGCTGTATCGTGATTCAAGCCCGGCAATTCTCTGAACAACCTCCTCTGTCTGCTGCAGGTACCTGGAATGGAACTCCTCAAAATTACTAATGTCCTGCCTGCTTACCGATACCTGTCTGTTAATCTCTGCTATGTCCCGTTCAACAGCCTGAAACTCGTTCTGCACCAGATCAAGCGCTTTCTCTCTTTCTACAAGATTGATTCTTCTTGTCTGTGTCCTGTTTTCTATTCCAGTAATCTCAGCGCCCTGAATTGCTTCTTTCTCCCTGAGTGCGCCGTATTCCACATTGATTGCCGCAAGGGAATCCGTTATCTTCTGAAATTCCCGTCTGGCGATCTTCAGTTCGATCTCGTTGAGCTCTGCCTGAAGCTTCTTGTAGCGTTCCGCCTTCCTGGCAAGCCGGTCGAGAATATTGATCTGTTTCTTCACCTCTGAAATGATATCGCTGATCCTGGCAAGATTAATACGCGAGGATTCAAGCTTTGATAAGGCCTCAGCCTTTCTGGCCTTGAATTTCATGACCCCTGCAACTTCCTCAATGATGAACCTGCGTTCAATCGGTTTTGAGTTCAGGATCGCGCCGATCCTTCCCTGCTCCAGTATGGAGTAGCTCTTGAAGTCCAGGCCCGTATCAAAGAATGTGTCTTTTATGTCCTTCAGCCTGCAGGGCTGTTTGTTTATCATATAGTCGCTCTCGCCTGAGCGGTAGAGCCTGCGTGTTACCAACACGAGGTCAGATACACTACCCCCATTATCATGAGAAGTAACGGTATTGAGACCGGATATATGCAGTGTAACCTCAGCCATGCCTTTGGCTTTTTTGGAGGACGAGCCATTGAATATGACCTCTTCCATCTTCTCACCGCGCAGACTCTTTGCGCTCTGCTCGCCAAGGACCCACCTGAAGGCGTCTACAATATTGCTCTTGCCGCACCCGTTGGGCCCAACAATGCAGGTGATCCCCTGATGGAGACTAAACAGGGTCTTGTCAGCAAATGACTTGAAGCCTATGAGTTCGATTTTTTCGATGCGCATGTTTAATTAAGAGATGGAAACAGACTACCTTATGCAGCCGTGTTAGTATACCCTATCCTAAAAATGACTGACAAGCTTTTTGATGTCACGATAATGCCAGAACCACGAGGACTCTTGAAAAAAAAGGGCTCTCGCGAGCCCTTCATTATTTGCAGGTTTTTCCGGCCTTACCCGAGGCCTTGGGATTAGGGACAGTTCAGGTCGGCACTCCCATCCTTGGGAATATAAATACCTGTAGAACAATCCAGACAGCAACAATACCTATACCGATAAGGACGTCGTTCATTTAGTCTTTCTTCTCTGTTTTTTCCGCTTTAGCTGCCTTGCCCTTCGGCTTCTTGACCGCCTCGTAATCAATGAACTCGAGAATCGCCATAGGCGCTGAATCCTTCAGCCGTTGCCCGGTCTGGACAAGTCTCAGATAGCCTCCGTTCCTTCCGGTAAACCGGGGAGCGATCTCGGTGAAAAGCTTAAAAGCGATATCCTTGGCCGTAACATAGGAAAGCACCTGCCTCTTTGAGTGAAGATCTCCCTTAATGCCGAATGTAATCATACGTTCGGCAATCCTCTTGGCCTCTTTGGCCTTTGCAACAGTTGTTTCAATCCTCTGGTTCTCAAAGAGCGCGGTGACAATGCCACGGAGCAAAGCCTTTCTCTGATTTGCTGGCCGTCCGAATAGTCTTCCATCTACCTTGTGACGCATGTTATCAATATCCTCCGGTCTGAAATACTTAGTCGCTGTTGTTATCGAGATCTATCTTCATGCCGAGGTGAAGCCCCATCCGGCCCAGGATCTCCTTGATTTCGTTAAGAGATTTTCTTCCGAAATTTTTCGTCTTGAGCATCTCCGGCTCACTCTTTTGCACAAGTTCAGCTATTGTCTTGATATCGGCGTTCTTCAGGCAATTATAGGAACGGACCGACAGTTCCAGTTCATCCACAGTCTTAAAAAGATTGGGATTTGAAGAAGCGTCTCCGATTCCATGAGCAATAGCCGCACTCTCTTCTGGGGCGATATCAGGATAGTCCTCGTCTGCGACGAAAATATCCATATGCTCGATCATGATCGATGCTGCATCAGACAGCGCCTTCTCCGGGGTCAGACTGCCGTCCGTCCATGCCTCCAGGACAAGCCGATCATAGTCTGTTGCCCTGCCGACCCTCGCTTTTTCTACTGTATAATTTACCTTCCTGATGGGGGAAAAGGCTGCATCAACAGCAATCATCCCGACAGGAAGATCTTCATTGCCGTACTCAGATGTAAGGTACCCCTTGCCCTTTCGTATATATACTTCAGCAATAAAATTAGTGTCCTTGTCGAGCGTTGCAATCAATTGCTCGGGGTTCAAGACCTCTATGGTCGCGTCGCTCCTGAGATCTGCACCGGTGACCCGCGCAGGCCCCTTGACGCTGAATGTTGCCGCCTTGTTTCCCTCGCCATGAAACTTGAACCGCAGTTTCTTGAGATTAAGAATAATGTCGATTATGTCTTCCTTAACGCCGTTGATGGATGAGAATTCATGCTCCGCTCCATCGATCTTTACTGCTGTAATTGAAGCGCCCTCGAGCGAAGAAATAAGTACTCTCCGCAGAGCGTTCCCTATCGTTATCCCATATCCGCGCTCGAGCGGCTCGACGGTGATTTTTCCGTACCTCTCTGTTAATGTCTCTTCATCAAACCTGATTTTTTCAGGTAGCTGAAAGCCTCTTTTCTTCAGGTTCATCAGGCCTCCCGTATGCCTCAAATTTATATCGTTAATACGAAATGTCCGCTATGGGGGGACGAACCCTGCTTCCGGTATTACTTCGAGTAGAGCTCCACGATGAGCTGTTCATTCGCTGTCAGCTGGATATCTTCTCGTGCAGGCACCTGAAGGACCTTTCCTGAGTATTTCTGGAAATCCATCTCGAGCCATGCCGGAACTCCACGGTGTTCCATCTTCGAGAAGTTGTCGTTGATGATCCCGATATTACGGCTTACTTCCTTGAGTTCAACAACATCTCCGACACGGACCATGAATGAAGGTATGGTGACCTTTCTGCCGTTTACATGAAAATGTCCATGGCCTACAAGCTGCCGGGCGCTGTTTCTGTTGGGAGCAAAGCCCATCCTGTGCACTACATTGTCGAGCCGAGCTTCAAGGAGCTGAAGAAGCACTTCTCCTGTAACGCCCTTCTTTCCCTCAGCCCTGGCAAATGTATTTCTGAACTGCTTTTCAAGCAGACCATATATTTTTCTTACCTTCTGCTTTTCCCTGAGTTGCACTCCATAGTCGGAGAGCTTGCCTCTGCGCTGGCCGTGCTGGCCGGGAGGGTATTGCCTCCGCTCAACAGCACACTTTTCCGTAAAACATCTGTCCCCCTTGAGGAACAGTTTTTCCGTTTCCCTGCGGCAAATTCTGCATAATGATCCTGAATACCGTGCCAATTTACACCCTCCTCCTCTTCGGTGGCCTGCATCCATTGTGAGGTACAGGGGTCACATCCTTAATAAGATTTATATCAAGCCCGGCTGCCTGGAGCGCCCTGATGGCGGATTCTCTCCCGGCACCCGGTCCCTTCACATACACATCAACCTGTCTCATGCCCGCATCCACAGCCTTCTTGGCCGCTGATTCCGCAGCCATCTGAGCTGCATATGGAGTGGACTTTCGCGAGCCCTTAAATCCAAGATTTCCTGCACTGGCCCATGAAATAACGCCCCCGATGGGATCTGTGATCGAAACGATGGTATTATTAAATGTAGCCTGTATATAAACAGCTCCGGAGCTAATGCTTTTTTTGTCCCTTTTGATTCCTTTTTTCTTCAGGGCCATTCTTTATGCCTCCTTCTTCTTGCCCACAACAGCCTTCCGCGGGCCTTTTCTCGTGCGGGCATTAGTCTTGGTGCGCTGGCCCCTGACCGGCAAGCCAGACCTGTGCCTGGTGCCACGGTAACAGCCGATGTCGGTAAGCCTCTTGACGTTCATCGAGGTATCGCGGCGCAGGTCGCCTTCGACTCTGTAGTCCCTCTCCAATACAGCCCTGATTTTGACCGTATCCTCATCAGTAAGATCCTTGACTCTGATGTCAGGATTCACTTTCACTTCCTTAAGAATTTTCCTTGCAGTCGGACGCCCGATACCTAAGATCCGTGTAAGACCTATTTCGATGCGCTCGCTTTTGGGCAGATCAACTCCGGCGATTCGTGCCAATGGAAACCTCCTTACCTTAGCCCTGACGCTGCTTGTGTTTGGGATTTTCGCAAATAATGCGTACTACGCCTTTTCTTTTTATTACCCTGCATTTTGTACAAATCGGCTTTACTGACGAACAGACCTTCATATCTTCTACTCCTTCATCCCTATTTAAACCTGTATGTAATTCTACCCTTGGTCAGATCATAGGGAGATAGCTCAATCGTGACCTTGTCCCCAGGCAATATCTTGATAAAGTTCATTCTCATCTTGCCTGATACGTATGCCAGAATTACCTGCCCGTTTTCAAGTTCCACCCGGAACATAGCATTCGG
Source organism: Thermodesulfovibrionales bacterium (assembly GCA_020056455.1). Classification (GTDB taxonomy): domain Bacteria; phylum Nitrospirota; class Thermodesulfovibrionia; order Thermodesulfovibrionales; family UBA6898; genus UBA6898. The sequence continues at coordinate 11,196 of JAGVHR010000258.1, read as the reverse complement.
AAGTGTTTCGACAATCGTTCCCTGTACTTCTATATTATCTTCTTTAGCCATGAGCCAGAAATTATACCCGCTTTATCAAAATTTAGTCAAGATTCTTGCCCGTCCGGGCATAATTAAAACTGTATGTTCAAAATGGGCCGACCACTTGCCGTCACCTGTAACTGCAGTCCAGCCGTCATCAAGGATGCTGACTTCTGCAGTTCCGGCATTCACCATTGGCTCTATGGCAAGCGTCATACCTTTTCTAAGCCTGGGACCATGTCCCGGGGTTCCAAAATTCGGAACCTGAGGCTCCTCATGGAGCTGCCTTCCAATGCCGTGACCTACAAAAGTCTTCACAACTGAAAACCCATGCGCCTCAGCGTGCTTCTGAATGGCATGGGAGATATCAAATACTCTGTTGCCATCAACTGCCTTCTCTATGCCGAGATTCAGGGCCTCCTCAGTCACTCTCAGCAGATGAGAGATCTCCGGGGCGATGGTCCCAACCGGAAAGGTACAGGCAGCATCTCCATAAAACCCGTCATGGAGAACCCCGAGGTCTATGCTGATAATGTCCCCTTCCCTTAGTCTTCTTGACGAAGGGATGCCATGCACTACCTCGTCATTTATAGAGGTGCAGATGCTGGACGGATATCCCCTATAACCCTTGAATGCTGCCTTGCCGCCCAATCCTCTTATTCGCTCATCGGCATACAGCTCAATCTCCCTGGTTGTTACTCCTGCCCCTATCACTTCCTTAAGCGAACTCATCACATCTGCGACAATATGACCGGCCCGCGCCATCGCCTCTATCTCTTGAGGAGACTTTAAGTAAATCACCTGGCTATAACTAACTCCTTCTTCCCCGAATCCTTCCTTTTTTCAGGAATCCCTCATAGGACCTGGTGACAAGGTGGGACTCTATCTGAGATACAGTGTCCAGTGCGACGCCTACCGCAATCAGCAGGGATGTACCTCCAAAATAAAAAGGAACATTGAATCTGCGTATCAGGACCTCTGGAATGACACAAACTGCCGCAAGGTATAACGCACCTACAAACGTCAGCCTTGACAATACCTTATATAAATATTCCGATGTCTTCTGGCCCGGCCTGATCCCCGGAACAAATCCTCCGTATTTCTTCAGATTATCGGCAATATCAACCGGATTAAAAACAATAGCTGTATAAAAAAATGCGAAGAAGAAAATCATGCTCACATAGAGCAGAGTATATACTATTGTTCCAGGAGAAAGCTGTCTCGCGATTGCCTGCACCCATGGGACCTCGATAAACCCGGCAATCGTAGCCGGAAACATGATGATGGATGATGCGAAAATCGGAGGTATAACACCGGCAGTGTTGATTTTCAGCGGCAGATGCGTTGATTGACCGCCATATACCTTTCTCCCGACAACGCGCTTTGCGTATTGCACGGGTATCTTTCGCTGGCCTCGCTCCAGGAGGATAATAGCAGCAATAACAGCCACCATCATAATCACAAGGAAAATAACAAAGAACAGATTCAATTCTCCGGCCTGGATAAGCCGGACTGTGCTTATAATTGCGTTTGGAAACCTGGCAACTATTCCGGCAAAGATAATAAGAGATATACCATTGCCGATGCCGCGCTCAGTAATCTGCTCGCCAAGCCACATTATGAAGGCAGTGCCGGATGTCAGGGTAATCATGGTAACCAGCTTAAAAGCTATGCCGGGGTTCTGTATAAAAAGTCCGTTCTGCATCTTCTCAAGCCCGGCCGCAATGCCGAACGACTGAATTGCGCTGATTGCGATCGTGCCGTATCTTGTATATTTGACTATCTTCTTCCTGCCGGCCTCGCCTTCCTTGGCCAGCTTGCCGATTGCAGGAATGACTACTGTGAGGAGTTGCATTATAATAGAAGCGCTGATATAAGGCATTATGCCAAGCGCAAAAATAGTGACCCTTGAGAGCGCTCCGCCTGAAAACATATCAAAAAATCCCATAAAGGCGCCAGCGTTCTGCGCGAGAAATTTACTCAGCTCTTCTCCATTGATGCCGGGCGTCGGGATGTGGCAGCCGATCCTATATACAATCAGAAGCCCAAGAGTAAAAAGAATCCGGTTCTTAAGCTCTTCGACCTTGAAAATGTTCTGTATTCTCGACAGAAAATCCAATCTATAGTACCTCAGCCTTGCCGCCGGCTGCCTCTATCTTCGCTGCTGCTGAAGCGCTGAAGGCGCTTGCCCTGACTGTTACCGCTCCCTGAAGAGTGCCCGAACCGAGAACTTTCAGTCCGCTCTTCATGTCCTTGATGGCACCCTTGCCAAGCAGGGTTTCCAGGGTTATCGTACCTTCGGACCGGTATTTATCAATGACATCAAGGTTAACAATGGCAAACTCAACCCTGAAATTGTTTGTGAATCCTCTTTTGGGGACTCTTCTCTGAAGAGGCATCTGGCCGCCTTCAAAGCCTGCACCCTTCGGCCCCCCTGAACGGGCTTTCTGGCCCTTATGTCCTTTACAGGAGGTCTTGCCATGGCCTGAACCGAAACCCCTGCCTACTCTCTTTTTTCCCTTGCTGCTTCCATCAGCAGGCTTTATATCTTCAATTCTCATAAATGCTCAACCTCCGGACTATTTATCTGCCTGTTCCACTGCCACGAGATGGACCACCTTATGGACCATTCCCCTGATTGCATCGTTATCCTGCTGAGTAACGCTGCTTCCTATTTTCCTCAACCCGAGGGATTCAAGGACCTTCTGCTGTTTCCCCGGAATACCTATATAACTTCTTTTCAGTGTAATCTTCAGCATCAGCCTGCAGCCTCCTGTACTTCTTCTTCGCTTCTTCCCCTCAACCTTGCAATCTGGTCAGGGTCTTTGAGGTTGACCAGTCCATTGAGCGTTGCCTTGACTGTATTGTAAGGGTTTCCGCTGCCGAGGGACTTCGCAACAATGTCCTGGATGCCGGAAACTTCGAGGATCGCCCTGACAGCGCCGCCTGCTATAAGCCCGGTACCTTTCTGAGCTGGGTTCATAACAACACTTCCGGACCCGAACTGACCGATAATCCTGTGGGGAATCGTTCCATCTTTGAGCGGGAACTTCTGAAGGGTTTTCTTTGCCTGTTCAACTGCCTTTCGTATCGCTTCCGGCACTTCAGTCGCCTTGCCTTTGCCGATTCCGACCGTGCCGGCGCCATCACCGACCACGACAAGAGCGCTGAACGAAAATCTTCGTCCACCCTTGACAACCTTGGCGACTCTATTGATAAACACAACCTTGTCTCTGAGATTCAGTCCTTCCAGGTCAATCCTTCCCACCTTGCCTCCTCGCGACATATTCAATCATCATTAAAATTCGAGCCCTGCTTCTCTTGCAGCATCCGCAAGAGCCTGGACCCTTCCATGATACAGGTATCCGCTCCTGTCAAAAACAATCTGCTTGATTCCCTTTTCAATAGCTCTGCCCGCAATAAGAGATCCGACATCTTTTGCCGTCGGGATGTTACCCCGGCATTTAATTCCCTTAAACGTATCTTCAACGCTTGAGGCAGCAACGATTGTTACACCATTTGTATCGTCAATAATCTGAGCGTAAATCTGATTTAAGCTCCTATATACGGAAAGCCGCGGCCGCTGCGCGGTTCCGCTGATCTTCCGCCTTATACGGGCATGGCGTCTTTGCCTTCCTGTGACTTTGTCCGTTGCCAACATTTCCTCCTGATTCCGGCCCATGGTTACCGTCCATAGGCCCTGTTCTACAGTCTATTTCTTGCCTGTTTTGCCGACTTTAAGCTTGATCCGTTCGCCTGCATACCGGATGCCCTTACCCTTATATGCGTCAGGACTTCTCAACGCCCTAATGTTCGCGCAAGCCTGTCCTATCTTCTGCTTATCGATGCCCGTAAGCGTTAATTGGGTCTGCTTCTGATCAACAGCAGCTGTAATCCCGTCAGGCAGCGGAAATTCAACAGGATGGGAATATCCGAGAGTCAGGACAATCTTATTGCCCTGCACCTGGGCCCTATATCCAACGCCCACAATCTCAAGCACCCTCTTATAGCCCGCAGTAACACCCGTCACCATATTGGAGATCAGGTTTCTGGACAGACCGTGCAGCGACCTGTTCATCTTTGTGTCGTCAGCGCGCGTAACCAAAATCTTATTGTCGGCTACCGTCACACTTGTGCCAAAGGGATGTTCCCACTGCAGTTCGCCCTTCGGTCCTTTTACCTTTATATTCTTATCCAGTAATGTGACATCCACCCCTGAGGGGATGTCTACCGGTTTTTTCCCGATTCTTGACATTCCGCTTCTCCTTTTACCAGATGTAGCAGAGCACTTCACCGCCGACCTTTTCGCGGCGGCATGTCCTGTCGCTCATAATCCCTTTTGACGTAGTAACTATAGATATACCCACTCCGCCCATGACAACCGGCACTGTCTCGTGACCTACGTATACCCTTCTTCCCGGCTTGCTTATTTTTTTCAGGCCGCTTATGACAGCTTCCTCATCCAGCGTGTATTTCAGGGTCACTCTCAGTATTCCCTGCTTCTTGTCTTTCAGGATCTTATAAGCCCTGATGAAGCCTTCTTCTTTCATGAGCTTAGCAATCTCAAGCTTCATCTTTGAGGCAGGGATATCAACCTTCTCGGCCCTTATCATGACCGCATTCCTAATCCTTGTAAGCATATCTGCAATCGGGTCAGTTAGCATCCGTCACCTCTACCAGCTTGATTTTGTAACTCCGGGAATCTGCCCCCGAAGCGCCTCGTTCCTGAAACAAATCCTGCACAAACTAAATTTCCTGAGATAGCCTCTCGGCCTGCCGCAGACCTTGCACCGGTTATGTGCGCGGACGGCAAACTTCGGCGGCCTTTTTGATTTTTCTATCATGCATGTTTTCGCCATGAATCAATACCTCTCTTAGTTTCTAAAGGGCATGCCGAAGTAGCGGAGGAGAGACTTACTCTCCTTGTCTGTCTTGGCAGATGTGCATATAATTACATCGAGTCCGTGGACCATCTCAACCTTATCGTAGTCTATCTCAGGGAAGATAAACTGCTCCTTAAGACCAAGCGCATAGTTGCCTCTTCCATCAAAAGCCTTGCCTGAAATGCCCCTGAAATCTCTGATCCTCGGCAGCGCAATACTAATAAGCCTGTCCAGGAACTCGTACATGGAAGATCCTCTGAGTGTCGTCTTGCAACCGATCGGCATGCCCTGCCTCAGCTTAAAGGTTGCGATCGACTTCTTGGCCTTGCAGACTACCGCCTTCTGACCTGAGATTGCGGCCATTTCCTTCTGTGCCGCCTCAAGCAGCTTGATGTTCTGGATCGCCTCTCCAAGCCCGACATTCAGCACTATCTTCTGAATCCTGGGCACTTCCATGATGTTGCCGTACGAAAACTCCTTCATCATGGCCTGAATGATCTCGTTGCTGTATTTTTCCTTCAGTCGTGGAGTCATTATCAATCAATGACCTCCTTGCATTTTTTGCACGTCCTGTGCTTAACACCACTCTCAAGCACTGTCACGGCCACCTTCGTCGGTTTGCTGCACTTCGGGCAGGCAAGCATGACATTGGACACGTGCACAGGCGCTTCTTTTTCAATTATGCCGCCCTGCGCATATTTCTTGTCAGGCTTCATATGTTTTTTGATTATATTGATCTTTTCAACAAGAACATTATGTTTTTCTCTGTTAACGAAAGGAACCCGCCCCTTCTTGCCCTTTTCCTTGCCGGCGACCACCACGACGTTATCCTCTTTTTTTATTCCTAAGCTCATATGTCCTCCTACAGTACTTCAGGAGCAAGGGAAATTATTTTCATGTATTCTTTCCATCTTAGCTCTCTTGCAACTGGTCCGAAAATTCTTGTTCCGATCGGTTCTCCCTGCGCGTTAATCAGTACCACCGCATTTTGGTCAAACCTGATATATGATCCGTCCGGCCTCCTCGATTCCCTCTTCGTGCGAACCACCACGCCCTTGGCTACAGCGCCCTTCTTGACGTTGCCCTCCGGCACCGCCTCCTTGACACTTACCACTATGACGTCTCCCAGCCTCGCATATCTCCTCTTTGACCCGCCAAGAACCTTCACGCACTGGACCCTCTTGGCACCTGAATTATCTGCTACCTCAAGGATGCTCCTCAACTGAATCATTTCGCTTCACTCCTTGCCGGCTTCCCCAGGATTTCAAGCACAAGCCATCTCTTGTCTTTGCTCAGCGGCCGGGTCTCCGTGATCTTTACATCATCGCCGACCTTACACTCGTTCAACTCATCATGGGCCTTGAACTTCGACACCTTCCTCACTGTCTTTTTGTACACAGTATGCTGATACTGCCTTGTGACAGCGACGACTACGGTCTTGTCCATCTTGTTGCTGGTGACTTTTCCAGTATAGACCTTGTTAATCATGGTTCCCTTCCAGATCCTTAATTATAAAGCTTTTTGCTTGTTCAGCTGAGTTATTACAGTCAGTATCCTTGCGATGTCCTTCTTGATCGCCCGAATACGCATCGGGTTATCGATTTCACCCGTTGCCTGCTTGAACCTGAGATTGAAAAGTTCCTTTCTCAGATCCTGCTCCTTATTGTCGAGCTCCTCTATGGTTGTACCGCGTAATTCAGCAGCTTTCATTGCACGCTCTCCTCCCTCTTGACAAATCTTGTCGATAAGGGAAGCTTGTGAGAGGCAAGCCTCAGCGCCTCTTTGGCAACGTCCTCAGTAACACCTGACATCTCGTAAATAATTCTTCCAGGCTTGATCACTGCCACCCAGTACTCAGGCGCTCCCTTACCCTTACCCATTCTCGTCTCTGCAGGCTTCTTAGTGATCGGCTTGTCCGGAAATATTCTGATCCAGACCTTACAACCCCTCTTGACATGACGGGTAATGGCAATTCTCGCGGCCTCTATTTGACGGGAAGTGATCCATCCGGGCTCCATGGCCTTAAGACCGAACTCGCCGAAAGAAACATCAGCGCCACGATAGGCCTTGCCGTTCATGTTTCCCTTTTGCATCTTCCTGAATTTAACTTTTTTCGGCATTAACATAACGTATTCCCCTTATATGGCTGCAGCCTGCGAATCAGTTCTGGCGGTTTCAGGCAGCACATCGCCAAGATACACCCATACCTTCACGCCTATGATGCCATAGGTCGTTTTCGCCCGGGCAACCCCATAGTTTATGTCCGCCCTGAAGGTATGGAGCGGCACCCTTCCTTCTCGGTACCATTCCGTTCTTGCTATTTCAGCGCCCGCGAGCCTGCCTGAACAGGTTATCTTGATACCCAGAGCCCCGAACCTCATGGCTGACGACACTGACTTTTTCATTGCCCTTCTGAAAGCGACGCGCTTTTCGAGCTGAAGGGCGATATTTTCGGCAACCAGTTGCGCATCGATCTCAGGCTTCCTGATCTCCTTGATATCGACTGATGACTGCTTGCCGCTCATTGCCTCTATATCTTTTCTGAGTTTCTCAACCTCTGAGCCCTTTTTCCCTATAATGATACCAGGACGCGCAGTGTGAATAATAAGCCGTATCTTCTGCCCTGCCCTTTCTATCTCTATCCTGGACACACCCGCGTGAAAAAGCCTCTTTTTGATCTCCTTGCGGATCGCCAAATCCTGAAGCAGCTGTTCAGCATATCCTTTTCTGAGATACCACCTCGAATCCCATGTCTTGGTAATTCCCAGCCTGTTTCCTGTAGGATGTGTCTTCTGGCCCAAAATCTCCTCCTGGTTATTCTTCCGTTAATATCAAGGTTATATGGCAGGTCCGTTTCCTGATGGTATTCGCCCTGCCCATAGATCTCTGTTCGATCCTCTTCATGGTAGATCCGGGGTCAATAAGCGCCCCGCTGACTACCAACGCCTCTGAATCAATGTTCGCATTCTTCTGTTCTGCGTTCGACATAGCTGACTTAAGAACCTTCTCGACAAAACGAGCCCCTCTATAGGGCATGAATCTAAGAGCAATAAGTGCGGCCCCTGCCTTCTTGCCCTTTATAAGATCTGTGACCCTCCTCGCCTTACGAGGCGTGAGTCTTGCGTATTTCTGTATTGCTTTAGCCTCCATATAATCAGCCCTTTACCGATGTAGTCTTGCCCGAGCCTGATGTAGCCTTGCCCGAACCTGAATGGCCCTTGAATGTTCTTGTCGGAGAAAACTCGCCGAGTTTATGCCCAACCATGTTTTCCGTGACATATACCGGGATGAATTTTCTGCCATTGTGCACTGCAAAGGTGTATCCGATGAAATCAGGCGTTATCATGGAACGTCTTGACCAGGTCTTAATCAGCTTCTTATCACCCGAAGAGATCATATTCTGCACCTTCTTCATCAGCGTGTCATCCACAAATGGACCTTTTTTCAATGACCGTGGCAATTTACTTCCTCCTCTTGACTATAAGCATATTTGTCCGTTTATTGCGCCTTGTCCTGATGCCCTCGGGCACGCCCCACGGTGTGCATGGCGGTCTGCCGCCTGAGCTCTTGCCCTCGCCTCCGCCGAGCGGATGGTCAACCGGGTTCATGGCAACGCCTCTGACGTGAGGTCTCCTGCCGATCCAACGCGATTTGCCCGCCTTGCCGAAGGATATATTTTCGTGTTCAGGATTGCTCACCTGGCCGATTGTAGCCATACAGCGGGAAAGTACCTTTCTCACCTCGCCGGACGGCAGTTTTATCTGGACGTAGTCCTCACCCTTTGCGATGAGCTGCGCAGACGTCCCAGCACTCCGAACAATCTTCGCCCCCTGCTCAGGCCTCAGTTCGATGTTATGAATAAACGTACCAAGAGGCATGTCGCTCAGAGGAAGGGCATTGCCCGGCCTGATTTCTGCGCCTCTGCCTGAAAGAAGCCTGTCGCCGACAGTGAGGCCTGCCGGAGAGATGATATATCGCTTTTCGCCATCCCTGTAATTCAGGAGAGCAATCCGCGCCGACCTGTTTGGATCATATTCTATCGTTGCAACAACCGCCGGCACGCCCGCTTTGTCACGTTTGAAATCAATTATCCTGTACTTTGTCCTGTTTCCGCCACCCCTCTGCCACGCTGTCACACGACCGAGATTGTTTCGTCCGCCTGTCTTCTTCAGCGTTTTGGTCAGGGACTTCAGAGGCTTGTCAGATGTAACCTCAGCATAGTCCATGACTGTGCGGAATCGTTTGCCTGGTGATGTTGGTTTATATTTTTTAATTCCCATTATGCACCTTCAATAAAATCCAGTTTTTCTCCCTCTTTGAGGGTGATTAAGGCCTTCTTCCGCTCGGATGTCTTGCCGGTAAATTTACCGTACCTCTTCATCTTGCCGTGGGCCTTTATTGTCGCGATCTTATCAACCTTGACCTTGAAGAGTTCTTCAACAGCTTTCTTTATCTCAATTTTATTTGAGTCCATTGCTACTTCAATCAGGATCTTGTTCTCAGACTCCTTGAGGTTGCTGCCCTTTTCAGTGAACAACGGACGCCTGATCACATCATAAACGTTCTTCATTTCTTCCCTGCCTCCGCAAGCATCTCAACAGCCTGTTTTGTTATTAGCAGCATATTATGGACCGCCACTTCATAGGTATTGAGGTCTGCCACTCTTATCACGCTGACTCCGGGTATGTTTCTTGCCGAAAGAATGATATTATCATTTTTCTCCGGGACAATTATAAGCGTGGTCCTGCCGAGAAGGCCGAGGGTCTTAAGAAGAGTGACCATGGCGCTGGTACTCGGCTTTTCAAAACCGATGTTGTCAATTACAGCGACCTCGCCGTCTGCAAGCTTCGCGGAAAGCACGCCGTTCAGCGCAACCTTCTTGGCCTTCCTGGGCAGGCTATAGGAGTAGTCCCTTGGCTGAGGTCCGAATATAGTGCCGCCACCCTTCCAGAGAGGTGACCTGATGCTACCGGCCCTCGCCCTGCCCGTACCCTTCTGCTTATACGGCTTCCTGCCGCCACCCCTGACCAATCCCTTTGTTTTTGTTGCATGCGTTCCCTGCCTCTGATTTGCCAGATAGTTGACGATCGAGCCGTGAACAGTTCCCTGCTTTACTGACACATTAAATACGCTGTCAGGCATCTCTATCCTGCCCACGGACGCGTTGTTCATATCTTTTATGTCGATATCTGCCATGTTAGCCTTCCTTTCTGATTTCAAGATAGGTCCCCTTTGACCCGGGGACTGCACCCAAAATTAGAAGAAGATTCTGCTCCACCCTCACATCAACGACCTTCAGGTTCTTAACGGTTACGACCTCTGACCCCATGTGGCCCGGCATACCTTTGTTCTTCCATACCCTGGAAGGGAATGAACTTGCCCCAATGGATCCGGGAGCCCTGTAGAACATTGAGCCGTGAGATGCGGGACCGCCCGCATAGTTGTGCCTTTTCATAACACCCTGAAACCCCTTGCCTTTAGACACTCCGGAAACAGCGATGACATCGCCTTTCTGAAACTTCTCAACCGTGATCATCTCGCCGACCTTGAGATCGGACAAGGGAAACTCTCTCAGGAGCCGATACATGCCTGAGCCTGCCTTGCTGAAGATGCCCTTCATGGCTTTAGTTACGTTCTTCTCTTTCTTTATTTCTCCGAAGCCGATCTGAGTAGCCTCATATCCGTCCCGTTCTTTGGTTTTCACCTGCAACACACAGCATGGCCCGGCCTCTACGACCGTTACGGGATACATCCTGCCGCTTTCATCAAAAACCTGGGTCATGCCAAGTTTTCTGCCAAGAATCCCTGTCATAATTTTATCTCCACATCAACACCAGCAGCCAGTTCAAGCTTCATCAGCGCATCAACGGTCTGAGGTGTCGCATCATGTATATCGATAAGTCTCTTGTGCGTCCTGATCTCAAACTGCTCCCTTGATTTCTTGTCCACATGGACCGACCTGAGCACTGTTATCTTATTGATATGCGTCGGCAGCGGAATCGGGCCGGCAACCCGAGCGCCCGTCCTCTGCGCAGTGTCCACGATCTCCTTTAAAGACTGGTCAAGGACCTTGTGATCGTAAGCTCGTAATTTTATTCTTATCTTTTGATTCACGTTTTACCCCAATACCTCGGTGACAACGCCGGCGCCAACCGTGCGGCCACCTTCTCTGATTGCAAATCTCAGTTCTTTCTCCATCGCTATCGGCGATATCAGTTCCACTGTTATGCTGATATTGTCTCCCGGCATCACCATCTCCACTCCCTCCGGAAGCTCTGCCACTCCCGTCACG
>JAGVHR010000178.1 GCA_020056455.1 Thermodesulfovibrionales bacterium | reverse complement strand
GAAGTTTTCCGGCATCAACCTGACTTATAGCAAACATGGCGGTAAAAAAAGCAAAAAGAAGCGTAATAAAATCAGCATAAGACACAACCCACCGGTCAGTATTGTCATGCTCCTCTCTTCTGACCTTCCTCATTTCCCTGATTGTCTTTCCCGTTCTTCCAGAAAAACATTCAACCTTTCTCTGAGGTAATGAGGATTCATGCCGGACTGTATGCCTACAACGCCTTCAAGGATCATTTCCCGGAAAGCAAGCTCATAGTTGAGCTTATTGATGAGTTTCCTGGACATTGGCAGGAATATAAGGTTTGCGGAACCTACCCCATAGATCGTGGCTACAAAGGCAACCGCGATACCTGCTCCGAGTTTTGAAGGGTCAGACAGGTGTTCCATCACCTGAATCAGACCAAGGACAGCCCCGAGGATACCAATAGTGGGCGCAATCCCGCCGGCAGTGTCAAAAACCCTTGCCACCCTTCTTTTCCCCTCTTCATATGTAATATTCTCCTGAGCAATCGTGTCTCTGAGCGTCTTTGCTGCCATACGGTCAACGGCAAGCATCATGACCCTGCCGAAATAAGGATTACTTATCCGGGAGAGTTCATTTTCAAGAACAATAAGGCCGTTTCTCCTTGCAAGGTCAGCATAGCGTACAATCTCATCAATAAAAGACCCTGGGGCAGTTTTTTTGTCAACAAAAATGTCCTTGAGGGACAGGAATGCATTCAGGATATCTCTAACCGAAAAGCTCAGAAGAACTGCGCCGAAGGTCCCGCCAAAGACAATCAGGGCAGCTGTCGGCTGGAAAATAGAGTTTAATTTTCCGCCTTCAATAAAATTTCCGCCAATAATCGCAAACAACCCCAGAAGGACACCTATAATACTGGTGCGGTCCATCAGCAATCATTTCTCCTTCTTCCTTTGCGACTTACATATTTCTCTCTGACGTTTCAGAGCATACTGGATTATCTCGTCCCGCACTTCCTCATCCATTTCCTCAAAATGCAGGGCAAGGTCATATTCACCGTTTTCCTTAGTTTCAACGCGCACCACCCTGCCGTACGCGAGTATCCCAAGTGGAGGATAAGTGGGAAGGAGCATCCTTATTTCAAGACTGTCACCAACCCCTGCGCTCTCAGGAGACGAGACCCTCATACCTGTGGCGCTCAGATTTACCGGTCTGTCCTGAACATTCAGCAATCCTTCATCTTTTAAAGTAAGGCGTTCAAGAAGCATGCCGATTTTGGTATTGATGTCAACGAGCATCTTCCAAAGCTGCGGATGGATAGAATCATCAGGCAGTTCAAGGCCAACGAGCTCGGTACCGAATCCGGAGAGTATCTTTGATTTTCTTGCTGTTGCCTCGCGTTTGGTTCTGGAGCAGGAAACAGGGAAAGAATCATCGACCCTGAAGTACTCCCTCCTGTCACACCAGAGACGCCTGAGATGAATCATGGATTTGTCGCTGTTAAGCACCTCAGTATAGAAATCGGATTCCTGAGCGGAAATAATGATCTGTTCACCGGCCACCACGGGGCGAGGCATTTCTTCATTGACCCTGAGAACAATGCCGGAATCATTGAAGGAAACAACTGTTGCGTTTAAGCGGGCCGGGTCTTTGGAAAGCCTGAAAAAGACCTGTTCTCCTGTATTAAGATCCAAGTTCTGCGCCTCGTCCTGCCGGAGTCTGTAAAAAAGCCTTTACCACTTCGCCGTCAAACTGCTCATTTGAACACCGTATGAGCTCTTCGATAGCAAACTCATGAGTGCGGGCAGTCCTGTACGGTCTTGAACTCGTCATGGCGTCATAGGTGTCCACTACATTCAGAATCCTCACAATCATCGGTATCCTTTCTCCTGCAAGACCATCAGGATATCCTTTTCCGTCAAAGCGTTCATGATGATGACGGATAAGTTCACGTTCCCTGGGGAAAAACTTGATCGGCTTTATTATATTATCACCGATCACAGGATGCAACCGAATTTCACGGAATTCCTCGTCAGTAAGCTTGGAAGGCTTGAGAAGCACAGTGTCCCGGACGCCGATCTTGCCGATGTCATGAAGATATCCGCCGAAGCGTATGATCTCTATTTCGTCGGCGCTGAGGTTCATGCCCTCCGCAACCTGGAGCGCATAAGCAGCCACCCTCTCGGAGTGATATTTGGTATAACTGTCCCTTGCCTCGATGCTGATGACCAAGGTCTTCAGCGTATTGACAAGATTGTTATAGAAGATCTCGTAAAGTGCGTTATTTTCAATCCTGAGAGCAGCCTTCCTCGCAAAAGTAAGGGCAAGAGATATTTCATAGTCTGTGAATGCCGTTCCATCCGCCTTGTTCGAGATGCTCAAAATTCCGAAGACCTCATTATTCACAGTCAGGGGAATGGAAAAAAGCGGGGAAGTCAGGGTAAAACCATCATGAGGATTTACCTCACCAGGCAACGCTATATAATAATTCCTTGTCTTGAGTGTGTTTTCAAAAACCGTGCCTGCAATGTTGACAGACGATACTGTCGTGCCGATCGCTGCCTCGATTTTCAGAACACCGTCTTCGACAATACCAAAAGAGGCCTCCCTAACCATGAAGAGCCGTGAAACCATCTCCACAAGTTTCTCATAAATCTCCTTGTTGCTGAAAATGCCGTCGAGTTCATTGCTGATGGTCTGGAGTATGCCTATCTCATGCAGACTTTTGAAAAGTTCGCTATTGAGTTTCACCACAGTATTTTCAAAGTTATCATGGCAAGCGATCCTATCCAGAAGTTTTTTCTCACCAAAAATCTTTTCGGCAACAGCAAGGACCGTATCAATCTTAAAAGGTTTCGTAATGAAATCCCGCGCTCCTTCCCTCATCGCATTTACAGCGTTGTCAATTGAGGAAAAACCGGTGATCACCACCACGGGAATGGCCGGCGTAATTTTTCTTGTCTCTTTGAGGAAATCCATGCCGTTAAGTCTCGGCATTGTCAGGTCAGTAAAAATAACGTCGTATTCAGCGTTTTTCAACTTGCTGAGTCCGTCAATGCCGTCAAAGGCCAGATCCGTATTGTAGCCGCCGACATTGCTAAGGATGTCATGGAGCACATCCCTGACAATGGGGTCATCGTCTACTATTAATACTTTCCCTTTGTCCATACCCCCTGATCAGCCTTTCTCTTAGGATTGCGGATTCATCTTCAGTCAGAACATTCATGGTCTTGAGCCGTTCGACACGCTCCAGCCAGGAGGTCGTTATTCCCGGATCGCCCTTATCAACAACCGTCTTAAGCAGTTCCAGGTCCCTGTATGTATCTCTGAGCTGTTTGACCAACTCCTTGTGCTCGCCAAGCAGAAGCGCCCGCCCGTAAGCCCGGTCTGCTACAAATATAATCTCCTGCCCTTTGAAGGGTTTCGTGAGATAGTCATAGGCCCCTTCCTTCATGGCCTCAAGCGTGGTGTCGAGGGTCCCATAGGCAGTAAGAATTACTACTGCAATATCAGAATTGGTCCTGATCGCCTGTTTAAGAACTTCTATGCCGTCAGCGCCCGGCATGCGCAGATCGGTAATGACAAGGCTTATCTCCTCAAGCCGCAGCGCGCGCACCGCATCAAGCCCGTCCTTAGCGGTAATAACGGAAAAACCCTCATTGCTCAGAAGGGTACTGATAACATCACGGGCTATCTCGTCATCATCAGCAACGAGTATCCTGAAATCTTTCTTTGACACGCTACTTCGCGCCTCTTATTGTTGCAAGGACTTCGTTTTTTGCCTGAGAGAGTATCTGCTGTTTTTTTGCTTCATCTGAAATATTGACAATGTCTTTGGCTGTCGCAGGTTCCCGATTAAGAAGGGCAGATGGCCTCATTTTTGCCACCCGTGTATAAAGACGCATTACATCCGTTATCTGCTGGGGCAATATTGTCATGGCGATTACCTCCTGGAGTCGGAACTTCCGTCACTCCTGATTGTTTATCGGCAGGGCAAAAGAAAAACTTTAGCCCTAACTCATAACAATTCGTAATATGCCGGGCCGCCCTCTCCAAATGCTGAAATATTATGCAACTGTACGATAATCATACAATAAGGGAAATGCCGCTATATTGGTCCCCTTTGGGGTCCATGGCATTTCCGTAGGCATCCTTGCCTGAGAACATGAAGACAATGTGGGAGGGATCAATAGTGCCGCTGCCGGCGCTGTTCTGATTAAGGGTAAAATGAACCTGGGCGGATTGATCAGCATAGTCATACGTCACCCTGACCGGGAAATAGGGCACTGAAACCTCGGTCGAAGGGAAAGGAATTCCCCAGTTGTACAGTCCTCCTGAAATAGTGCCGTCAGCCCTGGTAATCGACCAGTTATAAGGGTTTTCAACACTTGAACTGTCCATCTGCTTGCTGAAGATAAAGTTCATTGAGAACTCTGCAGAGGCATTTGGGACAGATAATGCCGTATTAAGTACGGATACCGGTGTGTTCGGCCCCATTGTCGGGCCGAATCCGCTTATGCCGTATCCAACAGAAAACTCGGGCGCTGAGACCTTATAGATATATTTGTTAAGGTCCAGAGCAAGCGCAGCATTTTTTTCTGTAAGGATTGAGACCTGATCATATGCTTCTTCGGTCCTGCCCATATCCGCGTAGGTCGAGCCGAGATCGAAATAGGCAAAAACAAAATCAGGGTTTTTCTCAATAGCCGTATTGAACTGTTCAACAGCCTGTTCGTTTCGGCCGGCCTGGTGATGTGCCTGCCCAAGCCCGTAATAGCCGCCATAACTTTCCGGGGCAATGCCTGCTACCTTTGCAAACTGGGCCTCTGCCTCTCCGATGCGGCCTGTGGCAAGATAAAACTGACCGAGACTGTAGAGGTTTGTCGTAGAGGCCATGTTCAGCCTGACAGCTGCCTTGTAGGCATCCTCCGCTTTGGCATTTTCACCTCGCTCGAATTGGAGGTTTCCAAGCTTCAGCTGAATATCGTCCCTGTTGGGGGATATGCTGAGCGCATTCCGGTAGGCATTGACTGCATCCTCTTTCCTGCCCATCTGAAGATAGGCCGTGGCCATAAAGTCATAGGTACTTACTGCATTGTCTGAGCGCGGAGCATAACTGATGGAGCGTTTAAACTCCCTAACAGCCCCTTCATAATCCTTACTTTGAAAACGCTCGATGCCTTTCGAAAGTGAATTAGAGGAAAGCGACTCCATCTGGGTCGTCTGGCTTGCCAGAACTGAAAACAGTGTATCTGAAGAAACAGTCAGCGGGTTCATTATATTCTGCCTTTCTTACCATATAATCGTCTGTTCCTGACGCAAACTTTAGCCGTCGCCTCCCTTGTTGCAAATACCCGGGTTCCCCTCCTGATAGGTTCGTAAAAAAGTCCGGAGGTGTCACCCCGAATGAAGAGAGGGGTCTGTCAACCGCTCGAAAAACAAGATTTCTCACTTCGTTCGAAATGACAAATTGACCTTTTCCCTACTTTTTACAGGCCCGTCAACCTTGAACTTATTGATATCCTTTATAATGAACGTCGATAACCGGCTGCTGATATTTTTTTTGAAAAACCATTAAAGTTTTTTTTCCGGCATCCGATAAGAACATCAGAGACAAAAAATAATGGTCAAGAAGGAGGTGGCACAAGCGAGTCAGAGACCCTGAAGTCTGAAAATCCGGCCGGGAAACCGGCGCCCCTGCAAGAATTGCAGGTAATCTTTCCTTAGAAAAAGGAGTAACACCATGGCTATCAATGATATCACCTTAACCGCTGGAATGCGGAACACACTCAGCAGCCTTCAGCAGA
Organism: Thermodesulfovibrionales bacterium; assembly: GCA_020056455.1. Classification (GTDB taxonomy): domain Bacteria; phylum Nitrospirota; class Thermodesulfovibrionia; order Thermodesulfovibrionales; family UBA6898; genus UBA6898. The sequence goes on along the minus strand of JAGVHR010000178.1, from coordinate 4,778 downwards.
CATCAAATCTTTTTGACAGAACACAGACCCGTCTTGCAACAGGCAAGAAGGTCAACACCGCTCTCGATGATCCGATCAACTTCTTTGCTGCAAAAGGTTATATGGACAGGGCCTCTGACCTAAACGGGCTCAAGGACAGTATGAATGAGGCCATCCAGACAATCAAGGCCGCTGATTCAGGCATTACCTCGATTGAAAACCTGATTTCTCAGGCAAAGTCGCTTGCCAATTCAGCTATTTCAACAACCAGTACAACTGAAAGATCTGCACTCTCCGTCCAGTTTGACGACCTGCTGGACCAGATCGATGACCTTGCAGGGGATGCAAGCTATAAAGGCACAAACCTTGTCAATGGCGATGATCTTCAGGTCATGTTCAATGAAGACGGGACAAGTTCCCTGACTGTCACAGGCTTTACCGGGACAGCAGCAGGCGATCTCAATATTGCCGGCGCTGCGGGTTCCTGGGCTGCAAATGGCAACATCACTGCTGCCCTGAGTGATCTTGGAGCAGCCACATCAACACTCAGGACAAATTCAAAAACTCTTTCTTCAAACCTCTCGGTCGTCCAGACAAGGTTGGACTTCACGTCAAACATGGTCAACACCCTGACCAAGGGCGCTGAAAACCTGACTCTGGCAGACATGAACGAGGAAGGCGCAAACCTTCTGATGTTGCAGACCAGGCAGTCTCTCAGTTCCACATCCCTGAGTCTTGCTTCACAGGCAGCGCAGTCAGTCTTAAGGTTGTTCTAACATCAGATAATGGGCAGGGAATAACTCCCCTGCCCATTACTAAATGAGGTGCGAGAAATGTCTATATTACCCATAGGATCAGAACAGATCTTGGGGAATTCTGTTCGGGCAACCAGCGCAGAAGCGCAGCCTCAGGCAGCAAGGGCCCCTGTCAAATCAGCAAATGCACAGACCGCTCCTGAATATGTTGTTTCAGTCAGGAGTGAGACTGCAGACTTTGCCCGTTTACAGGAAATAAAGGCCGGGACAAATAAACTGGCCCTATCAGTAAAAACGGCTGACAATACCATGGCCCAGATTGATGACTACCTGAAACAGATGAATGTAAATCTCGATGGAATAGTAAAGCAGTTCCCTCCCTACCCTCCTGGAAGTGAGGATAGAGTAAGACTGCTGAAGAGTTACAGCGCGCTCCGCGCTCTCATAAACAGGCTCACCGTTCCTTCCGAGAACAATGGTGAAAAGTCAATTGTCAGTCAACAGACAGCAGCTGCTATTGGCAGCAATACCACTGATGGACCCCAGGAAGCTGTTTTCAATCCATAGCCTTGGGTTAAAATCCGGGGGTCCCGGATTGAATATCCCAGAATTGCCGGACACAGCTACAGAGGAGGAGATTTTTTTTGCCCTTGCCCGGCTTTCTGAGGCCAGAGAGCAAATCAGAAGACAAAGAGCAGTTTTGGCACGGGAGGCTGAAGGCCTGTTTGATCACTCGATTATCAACAGCCCGGCCGGCCCGGAAAATACACCTGACTCTGCTGAAAAGCGCAGCATAATATTAAGAAAAGCCTTGTCAGGCATAAAGGGGAGCTTGACCAATGAATCTGATGAAATCAAGGACATGTGAATAAAATGGCGCTAAAGATTTCTCTCAAGCCAAAGGAAAAAATGATCATCGGCGGCGCGATCATTCAGAACGGCGAAAAAAACAGCGTCCTTTACATTGAAAACTCTGTCCCTATCCTCAGGGAAAAAGATATTATGCGTGAGGAAGACGCGGATACATTCTGCAGCAGGATCTATTTTGTAATTCAGCTTATGTATATTGATGGGAAGCATCTTGTTGAGTACCATAATACATACTGGAAACTGGTAGGAGAACTTGTCAGCGCAGTGCCAAGAACAGCCGGCATAGTAGATGAAATAAGCCAGCGGATCCTTGACAATGATCATTATCAGGCGCTGAAACTTTCGAAAAAGCTGATTGAATTCGAAAAGGAGGCTTTAAAAAATGTTCGCACAACAGCTTGACGCTTACAGAACAATACAGAAATCCACCATAGACGGACGGGAACTTGAAGCCCATGTGCTTGTCAGGGCCGCGCAGATGCTCACGGCCTGCAGAGACAACTGGAGCGCTGCTGACCGGGATGTCCGGCTGACTGAGGCGCTGAAATTCAACCAGAAGCTATGGAGCCTCTTTCAGGCTGAACTGTCGAAGTCTGATAATCCTCTGCCGAGAAATATACGGGAAGATATACTGAGCCTCAGCGCCTTCATCGACAAAAGGATCTTTGATGTCATGGCCTTTCCTGAGCCGCAAAAACTCGACATCATTGTAGCCATAAATATTAATATTGCGGCAGGGCTCAGGGGGCAGTAAGCCTGCCCTGCTTCTGCTCAGCGCTCCTTGCTGAGCAGGTATACAGCGTAGGCATCATTTCCCTGCGCATCCTTCAGCAGCGCGTGATGGATAATTATAAATTTCTTCACTTTGTCGTCCCACCATGTTTTCGGTTTTACAGTAAGATGAAGGGGCGCGCCCACCTCCTGGCCAAAGTAATCCTCAAATAAAGCAACCTGCAAAAAAACGAATTTTCCTGCCCAGAAGTGGAAATTATCCAGGATCTTTTCAATATGTCCCTCATGGATATGCTCAAGAACGTCCGTGCAAACAAGTGCATCAAATGAAGCAGCAGGGAAAAGTGCACTGTTCCACAATGTGCCGACAGTCAAAAGCTGCTCTTTCATCGGCAGCAGATCGCTGTCAAGGCAATTGTCCGCAATATCAACGCCATGGCATTCGAAGCCCATGGACATCATCTTCTTGCATAATTTGCCGGACCCTATCCCGGCATCAAGGACTGACCTGACTTTGTTATTTTTAAAAAACTCCAGAAACCGGATTTTGCCCGACAGTTCAAGTCCCGGAGAATGCCTCGCATATACCCTGTCGCCCAGAGCCCATGCCTTGCGATACTTTTCTCTCTCCAGACCAGTTTCGTCGCACGCAATGGCTGAAACATCCGGGTTCCCTGACAGCCCAGGGACCTCTGCCTCGAATTGCACCCTATTGTCTTTTATCACATCACCGGCTGATTTGCCCTCAAAGCTCATCGATTCATATGCCTGGATACCTTCCTCAGCCAGAACAGCGAGATAATCAGCTGCCTTGCTGAACACACTTTCCCATGCTCCATGCCCCTTCTGCCTGAACAATCTCATAGTCGGATACCATGGGGTGTCATAGCACTCCGTCAGCCATCTCCAGTCACACCCAAAAGGCAGCAGCGTCCAGACCGGGACTCCAAGGGCAGCCGCCAAATGTACTGTTGAGTTGTCCACGGATATAACCAGGTCCAGTGCGGATATCTTTGCAGCAAAACCGTCGAGGTCTCTCAACGGATCGGAACCGTCCCAATCATGCACTATTACACCTGTCTGCTGCTTAAGGTCCTGAATTTCCTTTTCGCAGTCCCCATACTGAAGATTGATAAAGTGAATGTCCCTGACCCGAAATAACCCACTCCACTGCTTTAGTGCAGTAGATCGTGCCAGACGCACTGCAGCTTCCTTACCTCCGCGCCACGATATTCCGACCTTTAACCCCTCGCCGAGCCCCTCAAAACGCAGGCGCCATGACTCTGAAAGCAATGGATCAGCCACAAGAAATGATTTTCTTCCCGGAAATCCGTCAATATCATTTCCAAGAAACCCGGGCAGACTGCCGCAGGGCGCCCGGAAATCCGTTGACAGCAACTCAACGGTCCGGCCTGCGCCGGTTGTCTGCATTACCTCGATAACCTCAGCATCCGGAAAAGACCGCTGATAAAGGGGCGCCAGACGTCTGTCGCATTCCACAATGCATTTTCCGGCCTGCAAAAGCATGTCAGGCAGACAGGAGGCAAACATGATTTGATCTCCCACACCCTGTTCAGCCGTAATTAAGATCCTTTTGCCCTCTAATTCCTCTCCCTGCCACAGCCTTTGCGGGAAAGGTCTGACAACCGCGTCCTTCTTCCTGAAGCGCCACTCATATTTATTCCAGCCCTGAGAGTAATTTCCCAACTGAAGAAGGGCCAGAGCGAGATTCCAGTGCGCGTCAGCATAATAAGGATCAATGGCTATGGCCTGCCGGAAAGCATGCATTGCCTCGAAACACCTGTTGTCTTCACGCAGGCCTAACCCGAGGTTGTTACAGGCCTCCTTTAACCCCGGATTGAGTTGTAAGGCCCTGCGGCAATATTCGATAGACTCCGGGGTCTTCCCCTGTGACCGAAGGACAATGGCAAGATTGTTATATGCTTTTTCAAAATCTGGTTTGATTGCCATTGAAATCCTGAAATATTTTTCAGACTCAGCATACTGCTCACGGTCCATATGGATATTGCCCATATTATAGGCTGCGTCATAACAGTCGGTTGATGTCTTCAGCGCATTGCCATAGCAGACAAGGGCCGCATCCTCCTGTTTGAGATCATGGTAGATAACCCCCATGTTATAATGCGCCTCAGTATACTCCTGTCTGATACTCACAGCACGCTGATAACAGACAAGCGCCTCTTCATATTTATTAAATAACTGAAATACCTTGCCCAGATTATAATGTGCCTCGGCCAGATTAGGATTATACCGAAGGGCCTGGCCTAAATTAGTCAGGGCATTTTGATAGTCCTTTGTATCCAATTGCAGATTGGCGAGGTTGAAATATGCCTCGGCAAATTTCGGCTCCAGCTCAATGGCCTTCCGGAAACTTGAGGCTGCTTCGTCCAGCCGGCGCTGGTCCCTGAGCGCGTTGCCAAG
>JAGVHR010000254.1 GCA_020056455.1 Thermodesulfovibrionales bacterium | reverse complement strand
TCTCCAGTTCAAGCTGTTTTTGATCTTATGTCCGAGGATCTTAGTGCCGCCGAGCACGTTGGCCGATGTCATCGTCCTACTATAGTTGCGGTGATGAATATCAGGGTTGTATCTCATAGTTCCCAGAATACCAATTCCCCCTTTGCCTTCTCAAAAACTTCCTGAGGGGTCAACTTTGTTGTATCTATCTCGATTTCAGAAGGCACATCCTTAAAATACTTGAACATCTTTCTCACAAATTCATATTTGTCCCGATATTTATCGCCAAACAGCCAATCTCCCCCCTGCTCACTCTTTTTTTTCTTCCCAAGCCGCTCGTAAAGAAACTTTTTCTGCGCTGTCAGCTTGATCGTCACAATCTTTGAGAATGGAAATGCATCCCGTAAAAAACGCTCCCTGCAGTTCAGGCCGGTTGTTTCAAGAATGCAGTTTGCCCACTTCCGCCTTGAAAGATCTCGAAAAAGGGTCACCCATGCATTTGCTTCGCCTTCAATGGTCGCGGGAAACCTCGAACGGTATGCACCTATATAATATACAGGCAGTCGATAAAACGATGAGAGCTTTTTGCCAAGAGTTGTCTTCCCTGCTCCGGGAAGACCGATTATATGTACGATGGGAATAGAAGCCATGTAAGATAGCGCTTATTTTATAAATGCCGGACGCCTCAATGCAACATTCTGATTGATGTGAGCTTCCACAAATCCGTCAGAGATTATGCCGACGTAACGACATTTGCTTGCAGGAGGCATCGTAAAGGCCAGAGACGCGGAGCCGCCGGGTAACCAGTAAACTGTAAGACTGTAAAGGGTAAGCCGTCACCTGTAAACCGTAAGTGTATAGGGTTAATCAGGCCCACCGCTATTCTTATTTAAGGTGGAAAGATAGTATCACCACCCCCGATTCACGCTATCGGGCTTCGGGCTAACCTGCCTCACGGCAGTTTCGCACGTGCTCCCCTGTCTCTGTCATGTCCTATTCGTCTTTATAATTCACCATCGCAGAATGATTAGCCGCATGAATCCGGGTAACCAGATTTCTGAGATGCCGCAGGCTGTCCTGATATTCTTTGTATGTATCAGTGAACTTGTGGCGTGGCTCCTGGACTATATCCCTCCCTTCTTTGTGGATCACCCGCCTGTAAGAAGACTTTTCGACCCGCCCTGCAACCGTCTTTATGTCGCCAAGCAGATTTTTCCTGATCTCCAGGGCCTCCGCAATGGATATTTTCGTACCCTCATATTCTATCTGCGTGTCAAAATTCGTCTTTTGAATCTCCTGATTGAGTTTGACCCTTCTGGTCTGCAGTTTCTTGAGCCTGCTTTCGATCTCTTTCTGGTTGAAGTCAGCTGCCGGTTCCTTATCCTTGTCCTCGTCATCGGCATGAAAAATCGGACGCTTCTTTGTGGATACGCCGCCAAAGAGGCTCTCCAACAGTTCCACATGGCGGTCATACTCGCTCCTGAGTTCAATAGCCTCATAAAGGTAAAGATTCCCTTTTTTGTCTGGCATGCGATGCCTCCTTTTTCTGATGGAATTGATGTATTATACATGCGTGTATATGTTATGTCAATTTATCGATGCATGCGTGACATTGCGAAGAGCTGCCGTTTCAGTGTAAACAAGATATGTGGAAAATCTCGGCAAACGCTTGAAATACTATAGAGAACAGATCGGATTATCTCAGATTGACCTCAGTGAGAAGAGCGGCATCTCTCAGGCCAGCATAGCAAGGATAGAATCAGGGAGACAGAAGAACCTCAAGAGAGAGACCATGAATAAACTTGCCGATGGGCTCGGCATTTCCTTAACTGAACTCATGGAGCCAGTTACTATGGTGAGAGAAGAGGAAGCTGTCTACGGCTCGGCAAGAGCAGTGCCGGTTATAGAGATGAAAGACATTGATGTCGCAAAAGACCTTAGTGCCTTGGCCAAAAAGACCCATACCTTCGAATCGTCCCTGTCCTCAGACAGGAATGCCTTCTATCTGAAGGTTGCGGCAGACTTCACTATCCGGCCATTCATAGGAGAAGGGGACCTGATCCTGATCGAACCGGCTGCGAAGGTCGAGGAAGGCGACATGGCCCTCTTCCTGTCGGAGAAAATAAAATGTCTCGGCAAGGTTTATTACCCTTACGATAATCTGTTGATTCAGCCTCTTGATCAGAATCTGCCGCCCATTGTGCTCAGGAAGAAAGAAATAAACAGGCGGACCATACGAATACTTCGGGTCAGCGGGATAAAAAAATAATCTACCGCCAGGGCCTCAAAAAAGTAGAATACCTTGGACGGGTTGTTGGCAATGATGATTTTGAAGCCAAAACTGCCAGTCAGTGCATGGCATAAGCGTTGCCCTCTGATACCCCGAAGGATCTTTCATTCCAGATATTCGTAGTAGCCCCAGACCATTACACACGAATTATGGTCCCTGAGACGATCCAGAGTTTTTCCGAATATAATCAGTCCGTCCGGGATACTTTCAAACCGGAAGTTGTTGTAGAATTTGGAAATGCGCAGTATTCCTGGCCAAATTGAGAATTCATACCTTTAAGCGATCATTTTCGAATGCCCTGAGTGGTATATTGCCAGCTCTCACTTGCTATGCACGGCAATGTGGACATTGCTTCCTCTTTTTCGCCTTTGCTTGCTCTCAGCGAAGGCACGGATATCTTTCTCTCCGGACCGCAGAAAGTCCAAGAAATCCACTTCCTTGTATTTGCATGTCTCAGATATAGTAAGCATAACCAGATAGTCCCGGATTCCTTTTTCTGAAGTAACGCCCGCGATAATATTACGAAGCAGCGCAAAGGCTTTGATTGAGTGTTCAGCATTATTGTTGTTCCAAGGTACGCCGTCGTGTACCAGAAAGGTGAATAACTTGTCTCTGTTTTTCTCGAAACGGTCCTTGAACGCTCTCGCCGGCTCGCTTTGAAAGTCCGTTTTTGAAAGGTTCCTGTAGAAACGATCTACTGAGACGACATGCTTCCGCAGGAAACGACTTTTCAGGCCATAACGATCGACGGTTTCCACCATGGGTTTCACCAAATCGGCAAAGCTCTGTACAAGGCCTTTCAATTCTTCATCATAGGGCTGTTTCAAGACTGCATCATTTAAATCACGGATCAGGTGGATTAAACACTTCTGTTGCGGGCATTGAATTGTGTCGTAAGCCGCGTAGAAGTCCGACACCAAAACGCCGGTGAAATTCTTAAGCAAGCGCTCTAAAATATCGCCATGGCGGGTCTCGCTGTAGACATAAGCAACTTCTTCCATATTCGCGAAGACCCACACAAACCCGTCTTTGCCTCTTACTCTGATCTTGGTCTCATCTGCGTGGATCAACTGCCCGTTGCATATCTGTCTGAGTAATGCATCGTAAGTTTCTTTATAGACAGTAGCTGCCTTTGCTTTAAAGTGATTAGTTGTTTCAATCGGCAGGTGAAAACCGAACAACCTGTTCAAACTACGGTCGACATTTACCTGCGGCAGACGCAGCTCTATGTTCTGATAGAGTGAATAAGCCACGATGTCAGTACCGAACATGCTCCGCGCCCAGCGCCTTATTTCAGGGAAGAATGTAGCGTGACAATTCTGACATTTGTATCTGTGGACCAGGTAACAAATAATCCATCTTTTTATCCCGTGAATAGTGAACTTAAGGTCATAAATTGTTCTACTCGCCTTTCCATGCCCATAAAATTCAACCGAGGCGCACTTTGGACAAAAATGTGGTCGTGAGACATCAATTGTCTTATTGGGAGGTAAGTACTTCCTATTTCTTGAAGAGTGCTTCAATGCACCTTTCAAGCGTGCATTCGATTTCACATAGACTCGCTCCCGCTGGTAATCCCAGTAGGCAGCCTTATTTATCGTATCGAATTCTGGCAAAGAGAACTCGGTATGCATGAAGCCGTATAGATAATCACGCTTTAGCTTTTCTGTATGTACGATACCGTTTTCAGGCAAGCCTTCAGCCTCGGGAGACCATAGGCACAATTCAACTATCTTGCTCGTCACTATTTCAAGTGCCTCGCAGTCCTCCGCGTTATACTTAAGGAGTGCTGCTTTCAATGCAGGCGACTTGGCTGCGTCCCACTCATGACGCCAGGCGATTGTTTGCAAACCCGAAGCTGCGGGATCTGACCATGTGAATCCTAGATACCCGGCAATCTCCTTTAATCCATTGGAAAAGGTGGGGAAATATATCTGCGAGTAAACCACAGACAAGACGTTGACTGGCGACTTGAGGGCTTTGGCTACCGCTGAATCCTCTGTCGGTCCGCCGTACCGGTCGCACATTCGCTTTATGAATGTTGTCTCAAAGCTTCCGTAATGATAAAGGACGGGATTCTCGACTCGTGACAGAATGCAGAACAAGTCGTTCCATATTTTAACTTCTTCATCCGCTTTGTCAGCCCACAGGCTGTGTTGAACAATCCCCTCGACAGTCTTGATGCGAACTCCAATCAGATAGTATGAGTCTCTATCTGGAAGTCCCTCGACATCCAGAAAAACTGGTGTCCCCTCTATCTTCAACTCCGGTCTGCCGACAATGTGGATTTTTTTGTCTCGAATGGAAAGTGCCTTCAAAGAATGGTGATACTTCTCGCGTTTGGCAGCGAGTCGCCTTGGCCGCCGCCGTGGCCTGAAAGTATAAGAGAGCTGTGTCACAGTAAAAATGCCTTTGCTGTTGAACTTTCTTCGTTCCTTCTCAGTCATACCGGCCAAAAGGCTGAGGTCGTCTTTCACTATTGCCCTCTGCCTGCACTGAGCTTGAAACTCGCACTCGTTGCAATGACGCTTCAGAACGAGATCGGGGGGAGAAGGGCTTGAAAACACCGCGTCGATTTTTCTGATCATTTTACGCACTTCCCTTGTTAGCGCAGAGGTTTTCACCTTTACCGTACTATAGTTATTGCCGTGGATAATCCTGCCGAGACTGACCTCCAGCCCCAACATCTCCGATAAGACGATTGCATCGAACGCCAATAGTAGTTTGTCATCGCTGGTCAGTTTATTAAAGAGGGTAAATCGAAAGGGAATTAACTGAGCTGACTTGCCACGCCCCTCGAAGGGAATTCGCTCCAGCGCTTGAATATTGGACTCCAAATTCTTCGAACTCGCAACGAAATCCACGGCAAATCGCCACTCCACATTCTTTAGGTTTCCTGTCACAGAAAAGCCTTTAATGCATTCATCGTGCGCCACTGTCGCCATTAGTCGGGTAATTCCTTCTCTGTGGTAGGAGTCTGACTTAGTTCTGAGCCAATCAGTGTGGACATTTCCAGACCCAGCTTCGCCAAGTGACCGGAGAAAGCACTTGGTAGGACACTTGATACCAGCTTCGAAAATAGAGGCGGTGATTTTCATTTTGAGCGCAGCCTCAAGAGCATATTTTGCATCCGCGATCTCATTTTCTGTTACAGATTACTCTTTTTCTTTACATTATATCACCGCGATTATTGTCGTGGAAGAAACTCCTTGCACACTTATGCAACAGACATTTCACCCATAACTTCCAATACCAATAGATTTATTTTTTTGCTCTGTCTCTAATATTTTCTGACCAGTGTTGCTTTCGCTAAATATTTTTCACGGGGGATATTGACAAGCAGCCGGTTACTGCAGTTAATGCAGTAGGAACAAATTATCAGATCGCGAAGGAGGAAAGGACAATGATCGCGTATTACGTATTGGCAGCAATAGTGATATTAGGGGTATTGATCCTCGCACATGAATTGGGCCACTTCCTGATGGCAAAACTTCTGAAGGTGAAGGTGCTTGAGTTCTCTCTCGGATTTGGCCCTGTCATGCTGAGAAAGAGAATCGGTGAAACAGACTTTCTGCTGTCATCAATTCCTCTGGGAGGATATGTCATGATGCTCGGTGAAGAAACCAACGATGTGATAGAGGAAAGAGAAAAACATCGGGCATTTGCAAATCAGACAATATTGAAAAGGGCGGCAATCATTCTTTCCGGTCCTTTCTTCAACATGCTCTTCGCTTTTCTGCTGATCACTTTTATCTTCACATCCGGCATGCATGTTTATTCTTCCGAAATCGGCACAGTCGAGGCCAATTCTCCTGCTGCAAGGGCCGGGGTTAAGGCGGGAGACAGAGTGCTCATGGTAAATGGCGATGAGACAAGGACCTATGAAGATGTAATCCGACCAGTCCAGGATAATCCTGAGAAGTCCCTGTCAATGATAGTGGACAGGAATGGAACGTTGTTGTCAGTTTCGGTGACTCCGGAAAAAAGAATCGGATACGACAATCTCAACCGTCAATCAGAGGTCGGCTACTTTGGAGTGACGCCAGCTGGCAGCAAAGTGCTTTACAGGCAGGGGCTCACGCCTGCGATGCGGTCATCATTGGCAAAAACCTATGAGATGTCTCAGCTTATCTTCGATGCCATTGTCATGCTTGTACAGGGACGACTGCCACTGGATGTGGTAAGTGGGCCGGTGACGATGATCTCAACCACGGTCGCACAGATGAAACTGGGCTGGCAGTATTTCTTATTCACTCTGGCCTTCTTCAGTATAAACCTCGGGATATTTAATCTGCTTCCCATCCCTGCACTCGATGGCGGATTCATCCCCATGCTTCTGATCGAGGCTATACGGGGAGAGCGGATTAATGAACAGAAACAGGAACTGATTCAGCGACTCGGGTTCAGATTTCTCCTTGCTCTATCTGCCATCGTATGGTGCATCGATCTGATGAGGATTTTGTCATGTCGATACTGAAGGCTGGAAGGACACAATGCAAGTGGTGTTTTATAAGGTTTATGTAGCGTTTATATGGCTATTTTTTAGGGATATTATAGACCTTAACTGCTTTATTTTAAACAAAAACTGGCGGGAGCGTGTGGGAATCGAACCCACCCTGCCCGCTTTTGGCAGGCAACACCGGCTTTGAAGGCCGGGAGGGACACCAGAACCCTATGCGCTCCCGTTGATGATATTACTGGATTTTTCAGTATCACGTCAAACTATCCGAGCATCTGCACTGTAAATGCCGGAAGGCCGGTGAAGGCGTGATTTCCAATTGCAAAACAGGGCATGAGTGCCGTATTCTTATTCTGCTATGAGAAAAGCTTTTTTTCTTGCCGCAATGGTCCTTCTTCTGCTGTCAATTGCAGGCTGCAGGCAGCGCCAGACATCTACGGCAAAAGCCGGCCCAGTCGATGGAGAAGACGGACAACCTGCATATGGCGACGCGCTTATCGAGGGCATTATCGGGGAGCCTTCAAACCTCATCCCCATGCTTGCCAGTGACTCTGCCTCCCACAGTGTTTCAGGCCTTATCTTTAATGGCCTTGTAAAATACGACACTGACCTGAGCATCATCGGCGACCTTGCCGAGGCCTGGGACATCTCAAAGGACGGCCTTGTAATTACGTTTCATCTCAGAAAGGGCGTCAAATGGGCGGACGGCATGGAGTTTACCGCTGATGACGTAATGTTCGGCTACAAAACGATCATTGATGAAAAAACACCGACCGCCTACAAGGAAGACTTTCTTCAGGTTAAGAGAGCTGAAGCTGTCGACAGGCATACCTTCAGGGTGACCTATGACAAACCCTTTGCCCCTGCTCTGACATCATGGGGAAGCCTTATTGTGCTGCCCAGACACCTGCTTGAGGGCAGGGACATTACAAAGAGCGACATGGCAAGGGACCCGGTCGGCCTCGGGCCCTACAAACTCAGCAAATGGGCCTCGGGCCAGGAGCTGATACTGGAATCCTATAAGGACTATTTCGAAGGCAGACCGTACGTAGACCGATATATTTATAAAATAATCCCTGACCCGGCAACCATGTTTCTGGTGCTCAAGACAGGCGAGATAGATATGATGAATCTTACGCCGATCCAGTATACCAAACAAACGGACAGTGAATTTTTCAGGAACAATTTTCAGAAATACCGCTATCCGGCATTCCAGTACACGCATCTGGCATTCAACCTGAAGCATCCCTGGTTCAGCGACAAACGGGTGAGACAGGCGCTTGCCTACGGCATTGACAAGGATGAGATCGTTGACGTTGTTCTTTTCGGACTGGGAAGGCCGGCAACAGGCCCCTATGTGCCGAATACCTGGCCCTATAACCCGAATGTGAGGAAATACGATTATAACCCAGGGAAAGCAAGAGAACTTCTGAAAGAAGCAGGCTGGAAGGACACTGACAACGACGGCATCCTTGACAAAGACGGCAGGCCTTTCAGGTTCACGATCCTGACGAATGCAGGCAATGCCCTGCGCAAAAATACTGCGACGATCATCCAGTGGAGACTTGAACAGATCGGTGTCAGGGTTGATATAAGGACTGTCGAGTGGTCCACCTTTGTCAACCAGTTCATAGACAAAAAAAGGTTCGAGGCAGTGCTTCTGGGCTGGTCCATCGGCCTGGACGCTGACCAGTACGATATCTGGCACTCTTCAAAGACAAAGGAAAAAGAGCTGAACTTCATAAGCTTCAGCAACCCCGAGGTGGATGAGTTGCTTGAAAAGGGCAGAAGGACATTCGATATAAGAGAGAGGAAAAAGGCCTACTTCAGGATACAGGAGATACTCGCTGAGGAATCGCCGTACCTTTTCCTGTATGTGCCTGATGCCACGCCGATAGTGCATAGCAGGTTCAAAGGCATAAAGCCCGCTCCCATAGGCATCAGCTATAATCTCCCGAAATGGTATGTGCCGCAGCGGCTTCAGCGGCATACCCTGGTGCAATAATGCTGAGATTTCTTGCAAAAAGGCTTTTTGAGATGGTCCCTACACTCCTTGGCATCACACTGATATCATTCTTTATAATCCATCTTGCGCCAGGCAAGCCAACGGATGTGTTTTCAGAGATGAATCCGAAGATTACGCCCGAGGCCCGTGAAAGGCTCGAAAAGTACTATGGCCTTGACAAGCCTGTCATTGTGCAGTACGGCCTGTGGCTCAGAAGAATCGTTAAGCTCGACTTCGGAGAGTCCTTTTCAATGGACAGGCGTCCGGTGATCCAGAAGATCTGGGACACAAAGCAGCCGGTTTTGGACCGAAGGCTTTTTATTACCTTTATGTTGAACCTTATGGCCATGATAATCATTCTTGCCATAGCCATACCAATCGGCATCTCGTCCGCAACCCATCAGAACACTCTCTATGACAAGATAACCACAACAGCAGTATTTATCGGTTTTGCAGTCCCTTCATTCTGGCTTGCGCTTCTGCTTATGATGTTTTTCGGGGTCTACCTTGAGTGGCTTCCCATTTCCGGGCTCAAGTCAATGGGC
>JAGVHR010000065.1 GCA_020056455.1 Thermodesulfovibrionales bacterium | reverse complement strand
TATTAATCAGTTCATAAGTTTCCGGACAGTTAAAAAATCCCTCCTAACCTCCCTTTGCCAAAGGGAGGAACAATTCCCCTCTTTGGCAAAGAGGGGCGTGGGGAGATTTTCCATACAAATCCCGATTACTTATGGTCTTATTAATATACAGACACTATGCAGTGTCTAATCAGACTTTATTTCGGTATATAGGCATTTAATCCGATTGTCAGCGGTTTTTCATTTATTGTCAGAGAGGTCCGCATATTGCCTCTTGTGCTGGCCACTACAAGAGTTTTCCCTGATGAGCTCGGCACTGGTTCTTCAAGATCGCAAGTGATAATGAGCTTGTTTCCTTCGATTTTTGCTTCAATAGCCATGATGTTTTCCTCCAGGGACAATGTATTTTCAATAAAGTATACACCAAAAGACCGGCTGAAAGTGTTGAAATTCAAGGCCTCGAAGCAGGCAGCAATGATTCACGCGCAGCGTGATTGACCGTAAACTGAAATATCCTTTACAATCAATCACGCGAGAGTGGCGGAACTGGCAGACGCGCTGGACTTAGGATCCAGTGGGCAACCGTAGGGGTTCGACTCCCCTCTCTCGCACCATATTTTCAGTCTGTGGCAATGCTTTTCTTCTCCTTTGATACCTCAATATATCCTGTGATAGCATCCTTTATCATCTCAGTCCACTTCAGTCCGCTCTTCAGAGTATCAACAATCTCTTTCTTATCCTTTGTCAGCACAAAGATCGTCGCTCCATCCGTTAAAAACCTCACCTCAGCAAGCGGCCTTGCCGCCTCAGACATGTTCTTCTTTAGATAGGTGATCGCTTTTCTTATCTTTCGGGGAAATATCTGTAGATTTCTTTTCTGTTAAGGAAGCGGACGAGAATAAGCGTATCGTCGGTCAAAACAACGCCGACCCTGTAATCGCCTGTCTTTATTCTGTAATGATTTGGGCTGCCTTCTATCTTGCGGATATTTTTGATTTCAGAATAATTTTTTGCTGATTGAATTTCGGATATGATTTCTTTTAATATTGCAGCCTGTTTTTTGTCCTTCAGCTTTTTGATGTCCCTAAGAAAAGACGCCTTGTAGTCTATGATCATTTCATTTCATCTAAGACTTTGAAAATCTCAGCTTCACTTACTGATGGCGTCTTGATACCTTCAGCCATTGCCCTTGCAAGGCCGATATCTTCAATCGCTTCAATGACAGCATCCTCCAGGAGGTCTTTTCTCTCTTTTAGAACCTCGATGAACGTCTCTTTCATCATAACTTTCAAATCTTCAGGAGTGATTGTTATAGTGCCTGCACTCATGATTTTGCCTCCTCCTTGTATTTTAATTTGTTGCGCTTGCCTATATTTTATCTTAACCGTCCTTCTGCATCAAATGCTTTAGACCGGCAGTCATTTCTTCCTCTATTCCGCTCACCTCTAATATGATCGCCTTTGGCTCAGGATACTTTGCGCCTTTAACAGTGACCTTAGAGAAAAAGCTTATAGACGATAACGGCATTCAGCCTGTGGCAGTGCGCCGGGGGATTACTCCAGGAAGAACCTGCCCCTGCCCGGAGTCCGGTTTGGCGGCTGCCGGGCAGGGAGCAAGACACGCTTACTGGACTATGCTGAAGTTTGCGTTGCCTGTATCAACAAGGGTCGTATATTTGTTGCTTTTGATTCTGATCTTATAATTTGTCCCTGCGGCCAGGTCTGCCGGAATGGCCCAGGAATAAGAGCCGCTGCCCGCATTCCCTACGGGGGCTGACGCCTCGATTACCGAATCCAGCGCCCCGCCTTTCAGGAGTTCTATCCTGACTGTAGCGCCGATATTCCCCTCAAAGTTCCAGCTTATTGTCTCGGTTGTTCCGGCAGTCCAGGTCTCGCCTCCGTTTGGGGCGGTAACTGAAAGACTGATATAGTCGAATTTGACAAGCCGGTTATTGCCTGTATCAGAGACAAAGATATTTTTGAATTTGTCGGCTCCGACACCATTTGGGGCAATAAACTGAGAATCACCGGTGCCGGCAGCTCCCAGCTGCGCGCTGGGAGAGCCGTTTGCGTTGAATTTCTGAATGCGGTGGTTGTCGCGGTCTGCGACAAAAACAGCCCCTGTTTTATCGACTGCGATGCCGGTCGGATAATTAAACTGACCCACTGCAGGGCCCAGGCTTCCCCATGAAGAAAGGAACGTTCCGGCTGAGTTGAACTTCTCAACGCGATGGTTGTACGTGTCAGCCACGAACACGCCGCCGGAGGACACAGCAACTCCGAAAGGATAATTGAACTGACCTGTGGCTGTGCCATAGCTGCCCCATGCAGCCAGGAAATTCCATGCTGAGTCGAACTTCTGAATGCGATGGTTGTTCGTGTCAGCCACATAAATATTTCCGCCCGAGTCTATTGCAATGCCTCTTGGAGCGATGAACTGACCGCTGCCGCTGCCGTAGCTGCCGAAGATCTTCAGAGAAACGCCGTTTGAGTTGAATTTCTGAATGCGATGATTGTTCATGTCTGCCACGTAAACGTTTCCGGCAGCATCGCAGGCAAGGGCATAGGGGGCGTTTAACTGGCCAATGGACCCTCCATAAATGCCCCAGGAGGTGACAAAGGCGCCGCCCGGCCCGAACTTCATGATCCTGTGATGGTTTTGATCGGCAATATAGACATTGCCTGCTGCATCGCTTGCGATGCCTGCCGGAACATTCATTCTTGCGCCTGCTGTTGTCGGGACTCCGTAAGCCGCCCAGGAGGCCACAAACACTCCGGCAGAGGTAATCTGCTGCATCCTGTGGTTATTATTGTCCACAGCAATGATATCTCCTGCTGCATTCACCCTGACGCCGACCGGGTAGGCGAATTGTCCATAGGCTGAGCCGTATGAACCCCATTGCGACTGATATATACCGCTGGAATTGAATTCCTGCAGCCTATGGTTGTTTGTATCAGATACATACACGTTGCCTGCTGCGTCAAAGCTTATGCCCTGAGGATAGGCGAATTGCCCGGTCCCTGTTCCTGAGCTGCCCCACTGGAGCTGATACACGCCTGCTGCGCTGAACTTCTGGACTCTATGGTTATAAGTGTCTGCGACATATGCGCCTGCGCTGTTAACAGCAATGGCCCTGGGGTTATTAAACTGGCCGCCGGCAATGCCCAAAGAACCCCACTGGGTCTGGTACACTCCGAGCAGATTGAACTTCTGCACCCTATGGTTGCCGCTGTCAGCCACATAAATAAAACCCCCGAATACTGTTATGCCGTGAGGCCCGCTGAACTGGCCGTTGCTTGAGCCATAGCCGCCCCATTTGGCAAGAAATCTGCCGCTTGCGCTGAACTTCTGTATCCTGTGATTGGAGGTATCAGCCACATAAATATAAGTGGTGCCGCTTTCCACTGAGGTTGCGATGCCCGCAGGATTGTTGAACTGGCCGTCCCCGCCTCCATAAACTCCCCATTGGGTTTGAAATACGCCCTGAGAGTTGAACTTCTGTATGCGATGGTTGCCCGAATCAGCGACATAGTAATTGCCGTCAGTATCCATTGCCATTGCATAGGGATAATTAAGCAGTCCATTGCCTGTGCCGAAAGTCCCCAGGGCTGTAAGAAAGGCCCCCATGGAGTTGAACTTCTGAATGCGGTTATTGCCGGTATCAGCCACAAATATGTCTCCTGCTGCATTTGCAGCAATGCCTGACGGAGAGCTGAATTGGCCTGAACCGGCGCCGTAGCCGCCCCACAACAGGGTAATGTCGCCTGTTGCGCTGACCGCAGCAGGGACATGGACGCCGTCTGTGGTGAATTTCTGAATGCGGTGGTTATTTGTGTCAGCAACATATAGAACATCCGAAGATATGGCAATGCCTTTTGGGGCATTAAGCTGGCTGTCATAACTGCCATAGCCGCCCCAGGAGATGACGTAGTTGCCGCCGGAGTCCAGTTTCTGAATACGGTGGTTGTTAGTGTCAGCTATATACATATTGGCTGAGGCGTCCACTGCAATCCCCTGGGGAGAGCTGAACTGTCCTGCTGCGCCTCCGTATGTCCCCCATTTTGCAGTGAATACGCCTGCGGGGCCGAACTTCTGAATGCGGTGGTTGTCCCTGTCTGTGACATAGACATTATTTGAGGAATCAACCGCAATCCCGGTTGGGTATTTAAACTGACCATCGGCTGTGCCGAAGTCACCCCATGAAGTTATAAAGACACCGGCAGGAGTGAACTTCTGAATGCGGTGGTTGTCCCTGTCCGTGACATAGACATTATTTGAAGAATCAACCGCAATTCCAGAGGGATATTTGAACTGTCCGTCAGCTGTGCCTGGGCCTCCCCATACATTTAGAAAGGTTTTTGAGGCATTGAACTTCTGAATGCGGTGGTTGTTTGTGTCAACCAGATATATGTTGCCTGCCGCGTCCGTTGCCACTGCAGAAGGCACGTTGAACCTGCCGTACATGCCGGTCTGGTACAGGTTCCAGGTTGAATTGTAAACATATGCCGCTTCTGATGGCTGCACCATTGACTGCTGAACCATGACCACTGAGAAAACGAGAAGAAACGCGAAAAGAAGAAACTTTCCCATACCCATTTTTCTGCTCATGGCACCCTCCTGTTGGTAGGCGATTAATGAAATGACGTGAAATGCCGGCGCCCCTGCGCTGAATCACATTTCCCCCCTTGTTCTGCGGTAAGACAATTACTATTATCAGGCTATCCCAAATACAGGTATGAGTCAAGAGGTTTTTTGTTTGGAGATTATCAGACAGGGCGTCTGAAAAAAGGTCAGTACATGGAGCGGAGTCTGCCGGTCTTTCTGTCAAAGAGCGCCTTGTCCACCAGCCTGTTATCCTGGAAAATCTCCACTTCTATAAAGCGGCCACTATGAGAGACTGTTCCAAGGCGATACCCGCGTGTTTCGTAATATTTTCTGAGCGAATGCATGGCCTGCTTTAATGCCACAGGCTCTCTGCAGGCCCCGTAAACAGCGCAGTCCCCGCAATAATCTCCATAGGGGGTTACAGGCCTGTCTGCTGCAATAACAAGGGTATTTGCCGACAGTACAAAGCAAAGCAGGAGGGCTGGTCTGATAAAAAAGTTAACAGGCGTCATGGTTTTCTGCCTATATCCTATGCTGCTGTCATGAAGAAATTATGAAGAGGCTATGTCTCATGATGTCTCAATCCCGGTTATCTCCACTACCTTTGTCTTTGAGGACTGTCCTCTGATGATCCGGACAGCGGATTTTTTAACTCCGAATTCCTCTGCAATGATCTCTATCAGTTGCTCATTTGCAGCCCCGTCCACAGGCGGGGCAGTGAGTTTCACCTTGAGGACATTATTGTCCATAACGCCTGCGATCCCTTTTTTTGAGGACCTCGGCTCCACCTTCACCTCAAGCGTTATCCCATTTTTTGTCTTTTTGTATGGCAGTTTCAACCCTGCTTCACAGGCAGCCGTATGGTAAAGACCGACCCCTCTCCTTCAGCGCTTTTTACCTCAATGGTCCCGCCCATGACATTCAACAGCTCTTTAACAATAGCCAGGCCGAGACCCAGGCCGGTAGAATTGTTGCCGCGATAGAACCTTCTGAACACGAGATGTATCTTATCCTCAGGTATTCCAGAGCCGGTGTCCCTGACTTCAATAAAAAATCTGTTTTTTTCATTGCCGCACTCCGGACCACAGTTTATGCCATAATCCAGCCGGATATCGCCCTTTTCAGTGTATTTAATCGCATTTGAAAGAATATTCCGCACTATGCTTGCGAGTTTGCCCTCATCCGCAATAACCCGGGCCTGCCATGGCGTTGCACTGTGCTGCGCAAGCGTGAGTTTTAACCCCTTTTCAGCAGCAAGTGGAGCCATGGAATTTATCATCCGGGCAAGGAAAGCATGCAGGTCAATATCGATCAGCTCCATTGGCGCAAAAAAACTGGCCTCAGCCCTGGTTATATCTTCAATGCCGCTTACAAGGCTGATGAGCCTTTCCACTTCCACACGTATGTTTTCAAGCCCCTGGCCCTGATCTTCCACCACTCTGTCGATCATAGCCTCAAGGCTGGCCTTCATGATTGCAAGCGGCGTTCTTAGCTCATGTGCAATGTTTGAGGTCAGGCGCTTTCTCAGGGAGTCTTCCCGCTCCAGCGCCTCTGCCATAAAATTAAAGCGTTCTGCCAATTGCCCTAACTCGTCTCTGGCCAAACCCTCTATTCTGACTGTCAGGTCTCCGGCTGCCATGGCCTCAACCGCTCTGCTCATTTTTTTTAGCGGCCTGGAGAAAAAGAGGGTGAAAAAAACAGACAAAAGCACTGAGCCTCCGCCTGCGATCAGGAATGACACAAAAAGGAAAAACCTCCCGCGTTCCCTGAAGATCTCCTCTTTCCTCTGCACCTCAGGCCTGTTGAGCTTTCTTGCAAGCAGGCTGCCGAGTTTCCTGCCTCCTTCATAAAGAGGGTAGGTCTCAAACTCTCCCTCAGCGCGGTCAGGCCCAATGACAGATCCCAGCCTGCGTTTCATTGCAGGTGAGAGCCTGCCAAGCACAGTATCCGTGCCTGCCACTTCTCTATTGCCAATATCCATGACCTTTACGTCATAGCCCAGCATTACAGCCCAGCGGACAGCCTCCTGCAAAAGAGTAATGTCCCACTTTCCATCAGCGTAGCTGCCTTCCACTGAGGCCATGATCCAGTACAGGCTGTCCTGTTGGGTCCCGTTTGTATAATCCTCGAAATCCCTGATAATGAACTGTTCATAGATCAGGCTTGAGATCAGCGCAAGAATCACTACGGCCAGAAAAGAGAAAAAGAGTTTATTCCGCATCCGGGGTCCCTATGAACCTGTATCCCACGCCATAGACTGTCTGGATGAATTCCGGGTTCCTGGGGTCTTTTTCAAGTTTGCGGCGCAGGTTCTTTACATGAGCGTCGATTGTGCGGTCATAGCCTTCAAAATCAAAGCCCTGCACAAGGTTGACGATCTGATTGCGCGAAAGTATTCTGCCGTTGTTGTCCGCAAGGCAGGTTAGTATTCTGAATTCCGTAAGGGTCAGATGAAGGGGACTGCCATCCCTCAGGACCTCGTGCCTGTCCTTGTCTATCCTGAGCCTGCCCTGATTGAAGTTCCTTAGTTTTTTCCAGGTCCTGCCTGTTCTTTTCAGCCTGGCCTTTACCCTGACAACAAGCTCTCTTGGGCTAAAGGGTTTTACCATATAATCATCAGCGCCCAGGGTAAAGCCCCTGACCCGGTCCTCTTCAGCGCTTTTGGCTGTCAGCATGATAACAGGTACAT
This sequence comes from Thermodesulfovibrionales bacterium, assembly GCA_020056455.1. Classification (GTDB taxonomy): domain Bacteria; phylum Nitrospirota; class Thermodesulfovibrionia; order Thermodesulfovibrionales; family UBA6898; genus UBA6898. Next base: position 1,976 of record JAGVHR010000065.1, on the reverse strand, counting down.
CCGGGCCCTGCCTGATCAGGCTGCAAAGCTCTTCTCCTTGCATGTCAGGGAGCATCAGGTCGAGGATGACAAGGTCTGGTTTTTCCTTCAGGCTGCTCAGGGCCTCAGCGCCGGTATGGGCTGTCCTTACCCTGAACCCCTCTTTCTGAAGATATGCCCTGACAATATCAGAGATCTTTTTTTCGTCCTCAACGATCAGGATCAGTTCGTTTGTTCCGGCTGTATCCATAAAAGGCTTCTCCCATAATCAGGGTCAGGGCTGTGAGCGCAAACCCTGCCAATACATCTACCACATAATGATATCTGAGGTAAACAGTTGATACAATAAGAGCTGCGACAAAGGGAATAAATATTGCAAAGAGTCTTCTGACGTGCCTCCATGCGATAAACAGTACAGTAAGCGCTATAGCTGTGTGGCCGCTTGGGAAAGCGTCCCGCTTTGTCCCTTCGAGCAGGTTGAGGATTTCCTGCAGAGGCCCGGCAAGCACAAGCCCCTGAAGGTCAACGGTCTGAAGGTGGCGCATTGTAAATCTCGGACCAAGCGCAGGGAAAAGCAAATACCCTGCATAGGACAGATAGAAACAGAGCATAATCAGAAAGAGTGCGCGATCAAAGGTCTGCACGTCCTTTTTCAGCAAAAGCGCTGCCCCAAGCGTTACAGGCAGAAGGTAATAGCTCAAATAGGCCAACTGGAGCGCCTCAGTAAGCAGCGGCGACATGAGGGCTTCCAGCATGACAGTCGGGTGGCCGCTGAATATAAGGAAGTCTGCCCGGATCAATAGGGGGTCTATGTCCTGTGGATTGATATTATGGACAAGCAGTTCAAGGCTGTCGAATATGGCAAGGATGCAAAGCGTTGGAAATATCAGGTGATAGGTCCAGTGCATGAGCCTGCCCCTGCCCTGAAACATTATAAGCAGGGCCTGGCTCAAAATCAGGCCTGAGTACAGAAGCACAAGAGTCCAAGCCTGCGGAAGCCTGTGGCTGAAAAAAACCGTGATAATTGTCAGCCCGAGGAGAAACAAAAAATTCAGCGCATCAGCAGGCCTGAGCCGGATAAGAAAATTCATTCGATATCATACCATCCATGAAAGGCTCCTGCAAAAGTCCTCAATCTATCGCATCGAAGTGATCTGTCACCTCGAACAAAGTGAGAGGTCTTGTAATGTAGTATTACTGCTGTCCCTGTAACTGAAGCGCCTTGACAGACATTGTTTTTTCTGTGTTTTTTCTGTTATTCTTTTTTCTCATGAAAAAAGCGGGATTGTGTCATGTTTGATATCGGCATTCAGGAGCTTGTCATCATTATGATTGTTGCGCTTCTTGTTGTCGGCCCCAAAAACCTTCCTAAAATCAGCAGAGACCTCGGCAAGTGGTACACCCAGCTCCGCAAAGGTTTTCAGAACGCCAAGGCCCAGATAGAATCTGAATTCGATGCAATAGAAGCAGACACCGGCCTGTCTGACAAATCTTCGGACAAGCCCGCAGATAAGGCTCTGCGCAAGGTTGTCAGGCCTGCTGCAGTACCAGCCAGGACAGCAGCTCAGGAACCAGCCGATGCTTCAACAGCTGAGCCTGCCACCGGAGAGCTGAAGGAGGCCCAGGCCCATAATGAGGCTGATAGCTCCGAAGAAGCCGGCAAGTCTGATGAAAACAGAGGTAACAGCTGAATGAACATAGGCAAGATGCCTATTACAGCGCACCTCTCAGAACTCAGGAAGAGGATAACGGTTGCCCTGATCTCTGTGCTTGTGCTGTTTATTGTTGCCTTTAACTTTTCCGACAGGATATTTCAGCTGCTTATGTACCCTCTTCGTTCTGAACTGAAGCTCAGCCTGAAGAGTCCTTATCTTTTCTTTATTGAAAAGGCTGCAAATACTGTGACAAAACTGGTTTTTCTGGCCCCGGCAGAGGCGTTTTGGATGCATATGAAAATAGCCTTTGTAACAGCCATTGTGGTGGGCTCCCCTGTTATT
>JAGVHR010000242.1 GCA_020056455.1 Thermodesulfovibrionales bacterium | reverse complement strand
GAAGATTTCTTCAGACGGGATGATCTCAAGGATGATCTCTTTACCCTCAGTCGACAGCTTGGTGATCTTTACCTTGCCTGTTTCTACTATATAAAGCCAGTCCGAGGGGTCGCCTTCTGAAAATATAAACTCTTTCTTCTCAAAGCTCTCAGAGACGAGATAACGGGAGATCTCTCTGATGTCCTCCGGGCTTAATGCATTGAAGATGGTGACTTTTTTGATATCGAACATGGACATAGAATAATAAAAACCCTTTGGAATTACAAGAAGGAAGCGGCGCTATACGTCATAAAAAGATGCATTAATAAAAATGTGGTAAAGTTATGATTATCAGGCTGCCTGTTTTTTTCTCTTGACAACACGTCTAAAGTTTGGTTTTATATAGGCAATAAGCGCCTCGTTACCTCCCCTAAGCTGCTGCTCATTTTTATGGGTAGCAGCATTTTTTTTATACCTCTATCAATTCGTACTTCCTGGACCCCAGACCCAGCCTTTCGGCCTCTGTAACCTGTATCTGATAGGGTTTGCCGTGGAGTTTCATAAGAATGTCATCTCCCTTTTGTATCTTCCTGTCGGCTGCCAGCGATTGTTCGAGAGGACCGGCCTGAAGCAGCAGATCAATGCTTGCCTGCTCAATTGCCACCAAGTCTCCGGATATGAGGATGCCTGCATCCTGCATTACAGGGACATCTGCAGAGGGCATGCAGTCGCATTCAGGCTGTATCTCGGTCAGGAAGTTGATATATATGATTTTCAAGGGTTCAAAAGTGCTGATCACCGCCTTTGCAGCCTCTGCCAATGAGCGCATAAAGCGCTCATCGTCGCCCGGCAATTGAAGCACACCTGTCTGGCAAACGCGCTCACATCTTCCGCAACGCCAGCATATATCGCGGTTCCAGACGATCTCGTCATCTTTGAATGTGATTGCATCAAGGGGGCAGACCTCCTCACACTGAAGGCAGAGTTCACATTTGTCGGCGTCCCATACCAGTTCTCCCTCTCCTATTGTATGCATGGCCCCCCTGCCGCATTTCCAGCCGCAGGTACGGTGGGAACTGCTGATTCCCCCCATTGCAAGATTCTTGAGTGCGCCGGCATACCCGGCATTTATATGGCCCTTTACATGGGAGCAGACTACCATGGCCGGAACGTCGTGGATGAGAGAAGCAACTGCTATCTGGCCGAGTATGTCCCCAGCCTTGACCATGACATTGTCATTGCCGTAGAGCCCGTCGGCAAGCACGACCGGGGCCCCGACACTCAGATGATTAATGCCGTTCTGATTGGCAATCTCAAGGTAATCGAGGCCTTTGATCCTGACAGTGTCTGTGACAAACGGCTTTGCTCCGATCCTCCTGAGGCTGTCAACGACCTTACGCAGAAAGACCGGCCTGATGATTCTGTGCGCTCCCTCTGATCCGAAATGTGTCTTTACAGCGATCCACTCTTCAGGGCTGAAATAGTCCATCAATCCGATCTCTTTCAGAAGGCGATCAAGCTTGCCGGGCATACTCGCATCATATTTCCATTTTTTAGCGCGGGCCGAAGCAAAATAAACCTTTGTCATATGTCCTCCCTGATCTTCTGTTCGTGCGGGTTTAATCTGTTTTTCCAGAGCCACCAGGCGCCTCCGATAAGAATTGCTCCGGTCGTATTTGCCACAGCATCGGCATAAGAGAACTTGCGGTAAGGGACAAAATACTGGACTACTTCCATCAGCAGACCATAGGCTGACGCAGCGCACACGGAACACCAGAGTACGTTTTTTTTCAGCTTCCGCGAAAAGTGCCTGACAAAAAGCACTGAAGCCAGGCCATAAGCGGCAAAATGCTCTGCCTTGTCTATGGGGAGTCCGGTCTCCGGCCCTGTTGAGGGAACAACAGAGACAACAAGCAAGGCCAGCAGATATGCGCTCAATACCATGTGTCAGACTCCCAGGCTCTTATCATAAAGTTCCTTTTTGCTGAGAGAGTAGGCCTCGGCAATCCTCTTTACCGCTTCTTTTCTTCCAAATCCCTTTCGCATCAGTTCCCTGATCTCTTCCAGCGCATCGTCCATATTCAACTCTTTTTTTTCAGGTCTGCCCTCAAGCACAATCACATATTCTCCGGCAATGGTCGTCTGTGCAAGTCGTTTCAAAACCTCCGGCACCGGTCCTCTCAGTACTTCCTCGTACAACTTGGTCAGCTCCTTTATGACTACAATATGCCGTTGTCCCATGATCTCCAGTATATCGTCAAGCGTCTCCAATATCCTGTGGGGGGCTTCGTAGAGCACGAGGGTCCGCTGCTCTGTGCTGAGCCTTTGAAGAGCTTTTTTTCTCTGGGACTCCTTTGGAGGCAGGAAGCCGCAGAAGGTGAACTCCACGGTCGGAAGGCCGGAGAGGGAAAGGGCTGTGATGACAGCCGAAGGCCCTGGTATCGGAATGACCCTGATACCTTCTTCCAGGGCCCTTTTGATCAGCACTGCGCCGGGGTCTGAAATTCCGGGTGTGCCTGCATCTGAAATCAGGGCGACTGACCGGCCATCTTTCAGCCTCTGAAGAGTTTCCTCAGCCTTGACCTTTTCCTTTTCACCCCAGTAGCTGATGAGAGGTTTCTTTATGTTGTAGTGGTTAAGAAGTTTCAGTGAATGGCGTGTGTCTTCGGCTGCAATAACGTCGACATCTTTCAGAATACGCAGGGCGCGGAGCGTTATGTCTTCAAGATTGCCTATGGGTGTGGACACTATATAGAGGGCCCCGTTCATCGAATAAAGGACCTTCCTGCGGGCAGCTCAGAGGACAGATGGAGTCTGCCTGAATTTTCACTGCACATTCAGCATCTTCCTGAGTTTTCTGTCGGTCCTGACGATTTCGTCAGCGTCGTCACCTGCAAGTTCCCAGGTGTACTCAGACTTGGGAGATCTCCTGAGCTTGATCCTTACCGGTTTTTTCGGCCTGAGTTGCTGAAGTTCAGGCTGCTTTTTAAACTGAAATTCCGTCTTTTCAGCTGCAATAGCAACAGCCGCCAACAACAGCAGCAGTATCAAAACAGAATAAATTTTTATATATCGCATCAGTAACTCCTGTACCGGTTAGTGATCGGAAATCGCCAATCCCTGCCAAAGGCGCGCGCTGTTATTTTTATGCCGGGAGGTGACTGCCTCCTTTTGTATTCGCTCCTGTCGACCATTCTGATCACCTGTTTTGTCTGGTCTGCCTTGCATCCCAGCCGCAGTATCTCGCTGAAACTGAGTTCATCTTCGATATAGGCCTTCAGCACAGGATCGAGCTGCTCATAGGGCGGCAGAGAATCAGTGTCCTTTTGGTCCGGCCTGAGTTCCGCAGAAGGTTCCTTATTGAGGATACGCTCAGGAATCAGCGCTCTGTTGCTTTTCGCGTTCCTCCATCGGCAGAGCTCGTAAACCAGCGTCTTGGGCACATCCTTGATCACGGCAAAGCCTCCTGCCATATCTCCGTACAAGGTTGCATAGCCCACGCTCATCTCCGATTTGTTTCCTGTGGTGAGCACCAGCCATCCGAATTTGTTCGAAAATGCCATTAGGAGATTCCCGCGTATCCGTGCCTGAAGGTTCTCTTCTGTCGTGTCGTTTTCTTTGCCTCTGAACTGCGCGGCAAGAGCTGTCATATAACTGTCCATTATCGCGGTGATCGGCAGTTCAATAAACTCTATGCCGAGGTTCCCTGCAAGCTGTGACGCATCCTCCCTGCTTTCCCGTGAAGTGAAGGGAGACGGCATGAATACGCCGGTCACATTTTCCCTGCCTATGGAATCAACAGCAATAGCGGCAACGATCGCTGAATCAACGCCGCCGCTCAGTCCGATGACAACACCTGAGAAACCATTCTTACTAACATAGTCAGATGTGCCAAGAACGAGCGCTCTGTATACCTCTTCCTCTTTTTCTGACATTGGCTCGATCTGAGGACAGGACAAGGGGTTCCTGTCAGGAGAGATGGACAGCGGTATGGTTATCTTTTTTGTTACAGGCCGGTCCCCGGCAGCCGCGGCCTTCGCTGACAAAGAGCTTTTTCTGTATTTCCGCAATCCGCCCAGGTCAATATCAAGCACAATCATGGTTTCTTCGAACTGGGCTGCCCTAGCAATCAGTTGTCCTTTGTAATCATATACCATGCTGAAGCCGTCAAATACTAGTTCATCCTGTCCGCCCACTGCATTGAGATATGCGATGATAACGTTATTTTCCCGCGAGCGCTCCTCAAGGATATTCTCTCTGACGGAAGGCTTGCCCATCTCATAGGGAGATGCATTGATGTTCATGATGAGCTCAGCCCCTGCGCTCGACTGGATAAGCGCAGGGCCTTTCCTGTGCCAAATGTCTTCGCAGATATTAATGCCTATCCTGACGCCGTTTATCACATAAACAGGGAAGCGGCTGCCTGGCCTGAAATAGCGGTGCTCGTCGAATACGCCGTAATTCGGCAGGATAACCTTGTGATAGACATCTATGATACGGGTGTCGGCAATTACTGCTGCTGCGTTGAAGAGACTGTTTCGCGAGCTGTCCACAAAACCCACAATGGCAGCGATGCCATTGGTTTTAAGGCTGATTTTTTTGAGGGCCTCTTTGTTTTCATCTATGAAATGGGGCTTCAGTACAAGGTCTTCAGGAGGGTATCCTGTTATGGCAAGCTCAGGGAAAGCGATAAGGTCAGCTTTCTGTTTCCTGGCTTTTTTTATATATCCGAGTATTTTGCCTGTGTTGCCATGGAGGTCCCCTACAGTCGGGTTCATCTGTGCAAGCGCAATGCGTATTGTTTTCATGCTGTTGTCCTTTGCAATATGCCTACATAATAAAGTAAAGAGGGGCCTTTGTAAAGCCTGCGCCGGACTGAAAAAAACTGATGAAATTGATAAACTACGGCATGGACAGATGGAGAGATAATGTTCATTTTGTGCTGGTCGGGCCAAAGGAATCCGGCAATATCGGCGCCTCTGCCAGGGCGATCAAGAATATGGGATTCAGAAACCTCAGCCTTGTGGACCCTCCTTCTGTGCTGACTGATGAGGCCAGATGGTTTGCCTGCAATGCTCTTGATGTGCTCGATTCAGCCTTGTCTTATCCTGACGTAAAAAGTGCGATCAGCGACAAGGCGATTGTTGTGGGCACGAGCAGACGGACCGGCAAGCGGCGAGGTGTTATTCTGCCTGTGGCGCAGGGCGCGGGCAAGGTCCTTGAGCTGGCCCGTACAGGCAGGGTCGCCATCCTTTTTGGAAGAGAAGACAGGGGGCTGTTGAATGAGGAGGTGGATGAATGCGGACTGCTGCTCACTATCCCTACGAGCAGGGAGCACAGATCGCTGAATCTCAGCCAGGCTGTGCTGATCGTGGCCTATGAGCTACTGAATGCTGAGCATGAGAATTTGAAATCAGTAGCAAAACAGGCAAAGTCAAAAAAACTCAAGGTTGCGGCGAGGAATCTTGAGTCAGGACAATACGGGACACCGCTTATGCCGTATGCAGATATTAGCGCGCTCTATGGTCATATGGCAGAGGTACTGAAACTGCTCGAATATATCCCCAGGGGGGACAGGGACCTTGAGACAAAGATCATGCAGAACCTTAAGCATTTCATTGCCCGCGCGGGCCTTACTGAATGGGAACTGAATATGTTGCACGGCATCCTGAGCCAGATCGAAAAAAAGATGTTTTCTTCGTAAATGTTATTTTATAGTATAAACTGTAGAAAATCTAATTAAGACAGGATTCAATTGTCAATGGGATGCAAGGGGAGATTTTCGAGAAGAAAAATTTAATGAAAAACTACCTGCGTTATATATCGGCGATATTGTCAATACCGTTGTCTATCCTTCTGAGATTTGCCATTGTCCCCTTAATAGGCTACGGCATACCGTATATAATGCTATTCCCTGCAACAGTCGGCGTGGCATTATTCGCGGGAATAGGACCTGCAGTATTAACAGGGTTTCTTGGCTCTATTATAACGGATTATTTTTTTGTCGAACCTCTGCATACAATAACTCTCGATACCCCACACATTACACGGGCCATAGTCATGGCGCTAACCAGCTTCTTTGTCGGCTACGTGGGCAATGGACTTCGATCTGAGCGTGAAAAGGCCGAGAAACATGCCTTTTTCGCGCGGCAGAGCGAGGAGCGATTGAAACGGTCAGAGGAAATCGCGCATCTCGGCAGCTGGGAGCTCAGCCTCGCCGATAATAATCTTGCGTGGTCTGATGAAGTCTATCGGATTTTCGGACTTGAACCGCAGGAATTCGGCGCGACATATGAGGCATTTCTTGAAGCAGTTCACCCTGACGACAGGGCCGCGGTTAATGACGCATATTCCGGCTCGCTTAAAGAGGGTAGAGATACCTATGAGATTGAGCACAGGGTTATTAGAAAAGCTACAGGAGAAATACGTATTGTCCAAGAAAAATGCCGGCATTTCAGGGATGAAGCCGGCAATATCATACGGTCTGTGGGTATGGTGCATGATATTACAGAGAGAAAAAAAACAGAGGAAGCTATCCTCCGCGCCAAGCAGGAATGGGAGCGGACATTCGACAGCGTGCCTGACATGATTGCTATCCTCGACGAGGATTACCATATTGTCCGAGTTAACAAGGCCATGGCTGACAAGCTCGGGGCTAATGCCGAGCAGTGCATTGGCCTTATCTGTTATCAATGCGTGCATGAGACATCCGGGCCGCCTGCGTTCTGTCCTCATGCCGCGACATTGGCAGACGGAAAATATCATATTGCCGAAGTTCATGAAGACCGTCTTGGAGGCATCCTTCTTGTCAGCACTTCGCCTTTATTTAATGAAAATGGAAAGTTGATAGGTTCCGTGCATGTGGCTCGGGACATTACCGAGCAGAAGAAGGCTGAGGAGGAAATCAAATCTCTTAACTATGAACTTGAGCGTTATGTGCTGGACCTTGAGGCTGCAAACAGGGAACTCGAGGCCTTCAGCTATTCTGTGTCTCATGACCTTCGCGCTCCGCTCAGGAGCATAGACGGCTTTAGTCAGGCTCTTTTGGAAGACTACGCCGGCAAGCTGGATGAAAACGGCAGCGACTACCTTAATCGCGTGCGCGCGGCAAGTCAGCAGATGGCCCAGCTCATAGACGACATGTTAAATCTATCCCGTGTCTCAAGAACTGAAATGAGGCGAGATAATGTAAACCTCAGCAAGATAGCGGGTGAGCTTGCTGATAAGCTCAGGAAGACACAGCCTGAGCGCAAGGCCGAATTTATTATTGCAGAAGGCCTGTTTGCCGATGCTGATAATCGTTTGCTGGCCATCGCGCTTGAGAATTTGTTAAGCAACGCATGGAAATTCACAGGCAAGCGTCCGAACGCAAAGATAGAGTTCGGCGTTATGCAGAATGATAATAAGTCAAATAAGTCTTATGCAACCAATTCAGGAGAAATGAAACCTGTGTATTTTGTCCGCGACAACGGAGCTGGTTTTGATATGAAATATGCTGGCAAACTGTTCAGTCCGTTTCAGAGGCTTCACAAGATGGAAGAATTCCCAGGTACAGGTATTGGGCTTGCAACTGTAAAGCGGATTATAAATCGTCATGGAGGCAAGGTCTGGATAGAGGGAGAAGTTGGAAAAGGAACAACAGTATTCTTCACGCTGCAAAAACAGGACTGAGAAACAGGACTGAGTGATGAGGACTGAGTGATGAGGACTGAGGACTGAGAATTGTTTGTTATTAATAAGACCATAAGTAATCGGGATTTGTATGGAAAATCTCCCCTCGCCCCTCTTTGCCAAAGAGGGGAATTGTTCCTCCCTTTGGCAAAGGGAG
>JAGVHR010000231.1 GCA_020056455.1 Thermodesulfovibrionales bacterium | reverse complement strand
GTGGCACTTTCCTTCTCCTGCCTTACAGGAGACTCCGTGTTACGGAGCGCCTTGCCCTGTGGAGCTCGGACTTTCCTCCAGGCAGGCAGCATGCTGCCTGCCTGGCGACTACATGGGCTGCTCCGGCAGCCTATAATAAATTTTTATTATTATATAAGACGGTTTCGTAAAAAGTCCATATACTGCGTTGCGCTGCAAAACTCGTCACTTCGACGTACCTGAAAGTACGCCTCATTCCTCATTTCTTGCGCGCCTTGCCTCCGGAGCTTTTTACAAAACCGCCTCATTTTCAACATAATTGGAATACATTCAGCGGGTTCAGCTGGCGGGTTCAGCCGGGAATCTCTTCGAGGTAAAGGATCCTGTAGCATTGAGGGCACTGGACAAGCTCTGTGCCTTTTATGATTTCCACAATAAACCGTGGGGGTATGTTCATGTCGCAGCCGAGGCAGATTTCATCCTGCGCTTTGGCAAGGGCCAGTCCATTGCAGGTCTTTAACAGGCCAAGGTACAGGTTGTAAATACCGGCATCAAGAGGAGCTGCAACAGCCTGGCGTTCCTGCTTCAGCAGTGCGATGTCCTCTTGAAGCTCTGTAGCCTCTGTCTCAAGTTCTTTCCTTAAGGCCCCGGTTCTTTCTATTTCTTTCTGAACGCTTTTTTCCATGTCCTGCTGCTCAAGCAGCGAGGCGTCTGCTTCTCCCATGAGGTGCAGAATCTGGTCCTCAATACTGGAGATTTCTTTTTCAGACGACTCGATTTCCTTTAGATGGGCCTGATATTCCTTGTTCGTCTTTATATCCTGGGTCCTGACCTTCATTTTGCTTATTCTTATCCTGACATCTTCGAGGGCCTTTTCTCTTTCTTTCTTTTTCTTTGATGCGAGCTCTGCCTTCTGCTTTAACTTCTCAAGCTCTGCTTTTACGGTTTCTCTGGAGGAGTCAACTTCGCTTATGCGCAGCGGCATTTTATCGATGAGTCTACGTTTTTCCAGTATGCGGGTATCTATCTGTTGCAGCTGTATGAGTTGTTTTATGATTTTCTGCACTGACCCTCCATTTACGGTTTTGTAAAAAGTCTGTAAGCTGCGTTGCGCTATGGTGGGCCCACCAGGACTCGAACCTGGGACCAACCGGTTATGAGCCGGTAGCTCTACCAACTGAGCTATGGGCCCTCTAAAGACATCAGCAGAGCTCGTTCATTTAAAATGCCCGGAACATACCGGCATACCCTGCTATTGACTGTAAAGGCAGTTTCATACTATAAATGTCAAACGCCTTTTTGGTCAAGAGAATAGGAGGGCAGCATATGAAGATATTTTTGAACGATAGTCTGGTTCCTGAGCAGGATGCGGTAGTCTCTGTATTCGACCACGGTTTTCTCTACGGAGACGGCATATATGAAACCATGCGCGCTTATGACGGCAGGGTCTTCATGCTTGAAAGACATATACAACGGCTCCAGCGCTCTGCATCTCTCATCCAACTGAGAGCTCCTTCCCCTGAATATATTAGTGCGGCAATATACCGGACAATACAGGAAAACGGACTGAACAGCGCTTATGTGCGCGTCACGGTCTCACGGGGTAGGGGCGCCATAGGGCTTGATCCGGCCCTCTGCCCGGAACCGACCTTTGTAGTGATTGCCGAGGATTTCAAGGAATATCCGGACAAGTATTACAGGGAAGGGGTGAAGCTTGTTCTGGCGAAGACGCGCAGGAACCTTGCCGGAGCGCTTGATCCCAGGATCAAGTCCCTGAACTTTCTCAATAATATTCTCGCAAAGCTCGAGGCAAAGGAGCAGGGGGCCTATGAGGCGATCATGCTGAACGCGGAGGATTTTCTCGCAGAAGGCACAATCTGCAATATATTTTTTTTGAGGGACAACACGCTCTGCACCCCTTCGGTTGAAGCCGGGGTGCTTGACGGTATTACCCGCGAGCTGGTCATCAGCCTTGCAAAACAGAATGGGATTCCGGTTAATGAGGGGAAATTCAAGGTTGAGGCCCTGTATGGCGCTTCAGAGGTTTTCTTTACGAATACCACAAGCGAAGTCATGCCGGTTTCGCAGGTTGACACTGTGCGGTATGCTGTGGGTGATATCACAAAAAAGCTGCGTGAGCTTTACAGGGCTGAGGTACGGCAGGCAGCGATGACGGACCTGTAAAAAATCCAAAAAGACACGGGTTTGTAAAAGCTCCGGAGGCAAAGCGCGCAAGAAATGAGGAATGAGACGTACTGTTGTGTACGTCGCAGTGACGAATTTTGAAGCGCAATGCAGCATACGGACTTTTTACGAACCCGTCATTCCGGTGTTTTTATAAACATATATACAGCAACAGAGCCAAAAAGCAACGGCACGACCCACGCGGAGATGAGCGGCGGCAATATGCCTGCATATCCCATGGAAAGAGCGAAGGAATAGCCGAACCAGTAAAGAAGACTGATAGAAAGGCCTATCCCTGCAGTGAACAACCCTCCGCCCGCGCGGAACCTCCCGGACAAGGACATGCCGAGCAGCAACATAAAGGCATTGATCAGGGGGAAGGATATCCTTGAATTAAGATCAACAAAAAGCCTCATATTATTGAACCCGGCGCTTTTCAGCCTCTGCATGTAGCTGAAGAGTTCGATGGCTCCCATTTCGTCGGCAGTTTTTACTTCATGGGAAAACAGGTCCGGCGCTTCGAGGTCTTTATACACCATGCGATGATATCTGGTGGTTTTGGCTGTAGCGCTGCTGTAAGACGAGGCCCTTTCAAGGACCCATACGTGTCCGTTCCAGACAGCTTTTTCGCTTTTTATGATCTTTTCCAGAGAACTCTTGTCTGAGATAAAAATACTGATGTTGTAGATGGTTTTTTCTTCAGGCACAAACAGTTCTATCCTGACCGGATGGCCCTGTCTGTCTCTGAGCCATAAGGCCCCTTCCGCAAAGGCGGACTTGCTTGCCCTGCCTTCAAGCCTGTTTTTCAGTTGGGCCGCGCGTAAGGAGAAGTCCGGGACAAGAAACTCTCCAATGACAAAGGCTATGCAGCTGACAATGATGCCGGTCACGACAAACGGCATAAAAAGGTCCCTTAGTCTGCCTCCGGCTGCCTTGATCGCGGTGATCTCATTTTTCCCTGAGGCCTGACTAAAGGTGAAAAGACTGCATATAAATACGGCCATGGGCAGGAGATAAAGAAAAAATCCCGGCAGCTTGAAGATGGCGTACAGCACGAAGGCAAGCGGCGAGGATTTACCGGGCAGAAAGTTGTCTATCCTGCCTATAAGGTCTATAAGGCTGAAAATGGAAGATAGCCCGAGCGCAATGACAAGCGTCAGTTTTATAAATTCCCTCAGATAAAGACGCTGCACTATAATCACTGCCTGTTTCTCCGGACAAACATGATTCCTGCGGCAACACTGAGAATGCCTGACGCTGCCAGGGCGCCGGGCACAAGATGAAGCCTGTCGGCAAGGACGAGATTTTCCCCATAGATAAGGATGACATAATAAAGCGTAAACGTAAGAAGTCCCAGGGCAAGTCCTCCAACTCCGCCTGCCTTGCCTGCGATCATGGCCAGGGGAGGTCCGAGCAATGCAAGGATCAGACAGACAAGAGGAAGTGACAGTCTGCGGAAGAATTCAAGATAGTAGACTGTTTTTTTCTTCTGAGTTTCAGCTTCCTTTGCCTTTTCAAGCAGCTCAGGAGGGGAAAGCTCTGACTTCTTCGGCGTCGGAGACCCGGCCTCAAGGCTCAGGGTCATGTTATATTTATCGAAAAATATTTCGGTCACTTTCCTGTCTTTTGTTATATGGATATGGCCGTCCGTGAGGTAGAGACCGACATCAGCGCCTTCCCTGGAGAAGAATTTTCCTTCTTTTGCTGTCAGCAACCTGGGCGCGTCCTTCTGCCTGCTGTCATAAATAAAAATGTCTTCGAGGCTGTTAGCGGACTTTTTCCCTTTTACTGTAATTACGATGCCCTTGAAAGAGGTATTAAAGGAGCCTTCTTCAATCGCAAGCGGCGTGCGTACGGCTATGATCCGCGTTATCGCCTCTCTCAGGCTGATGCTGCTTTTAGGGCCGAAATAGAAGGAAACAGACAGAGCCAGGACAAAGCAGCCTGTGCCGAGTATAAATACAGGCCTGGAGATGGCAATAAAATCCATGCCTGAGGCCCTCAGGATTACAAGTTCATTGTCGGCATTCAGCCTGCCGTATACGAGCAGCGTTGCAAGGAGCATGGCCATGGGTATTGTCAGTGTAAATAGCTGTGGCTGTATGTATACGATTATTCTTAAGAAATCCGGAACTGTCGCGCCGATGCCGGACAGCATGCGGCTCAGGCGAATCAGCTTTTCCATCATGAGGATGGAGTTCAGAAACGCAAGGGCCAGGAGAAAGGTCAGTGAGAGGTCTTTAATAATGGATCGATGGATGATTTTCATGCTGCTTCGGCAGGGTATCCCGTCAGATGCCGCTATACTTCCCTGAAATGATTTTCCGGAAGCATTCTGCATTTCTGATATTATCATATGTTTTTGAACTGCGGAGGTAATTACGGTTGTTATATCCCTTTTGAAGAGCAAGTTCAAGCCACCGGCAGGCCTCTTCAGCGTTGTGCCTGGCTGCATAAAGTTCTGCCATGCTGTTAAGGGCATAGATATTATTGGCGTTCAGGGCCAGGGATTTTCTGAGGTCCTGTTCAGCATCTTCAAGTCTTCCCATCAGCAGGAATGTGAAACCCCTGTTATTGTAGGGCATGCCATTGTCAGGCCTCAGTTCAATGGCCCTGTCATAATCCCTGACAGCAAGGTCGTGGTCCCCCATCTGCTGGTAGACATTCCCCCTGTTGTTGTAAGCGATGAAATAATCAGGGTTCAGCTCAAGAGCTTTTGTATAATCCTCAATGGCAAGGTCAAGAAGCCCTTTGTGGAAACGGGCATTGCCGCGTTCCTTATACGCCCTGAAATCATGCGGATCAAGCTCAATGGCCTTTGTGAATTTTGCTGCGTCGAGATCATACTTCCAGGGTTTTGTCATGAAAAATCAGTTGTGTCTCCAGAGTGGATTTGGAATCATTATAGCAAATCGCCGGATAAAATCGGCAACTACTGCCGCAAAGTGAAATAAAGTTCATAATTGCCACACCTGTTGCAGTATGAACACAGATCATTCGTTGGGATAAAGTTAATATATTCCTGGCAGGCTCTTGCAAAAGTATTGGTATTCCTATTTTTGTCATTCCGAAACGAAGTGAGGAATCTTTTATTATCAATGTGTTACAAGACCTTTCACTTTGTTCGAGGTGACAGATTGAGGACTTTTGCAGGAGATTCATCCTTATTTATCAATAAGTTGACCATGGCAGGATTATTGCTTATAACTGACGAAGGATTGTGCCTGTTTTATTGCAAAGGAAGATAAATTTAATGGGATTTATCTTGACAACTGAGCAAGAGGATCATGTAAACTAATCGCTCATTATGACTGACGAGACAAAAGAAGACATAAAGCGGTATCTCGGCATCCTTGCCGAAGATTTCAAGGACAAGCTCAATATTGTCATTGACGCTCAGATGGATATCAAGCGCGACGTTGCTGAACTTAAGGAAGACGTGGCTGTTCTAAAAAAAGATGTAGCCAGGCTTAAGGTGGACGTGGCCGAGCTGAAAGAAGACGTAGCTGTTTTAAAGAAAGACGTGGCAGAGCTGAAAGTGGATGTTGCTGAAATTAAAGAAGATCTGATTTCACACAGGGACAATACAGAGATACATACACAGAGGCCAAAGAGAAGAAAAAAGACTCTCAGGGTGATGGAACAATAACCAAAATCCGATGAAGGGGGGTGAGAGCGCAAGCAGTTAAGCGCAATAGCAGTAAAAAAGTTTGAAAGTTTTCATTTAGGAAGCAAATCCGCCCTTGGCGGACAGAATACTGAACTGACCACACAGGAGGTTAGGAAGTGAAGAAAATTTTTGTAACACTCGCAGCAGTACTTTTCGTGCTGAGCTTTGCAGTATCAGCGTTCGCAATCCACGCTGAGATCCCTGCAGAGACCCAGTCAGTCGTAGCAAAGGGCGCCACCCAGATCACCCTTGGCGGTGAAATCAGGTTCAGGGGCTGGTACAATAATAACCTTGGCACTCCGCATTCAAGCGCTGTGACAGGTGTTCCTCAGGACGGCAACTCAAAGGGCTATTATGACGGTCGCGTAAGGCTGAACGTTGACGCACAGGTTACCCCGAATGTTCAGGGCTATGTGCAGCTCGAAACCGCTACCTCAAGCGACGTCTATACCTGGGGCAACTTTAATTCAAAGCCTACTACCATGTCTATTCTCCAGGCATGGATCCTGTACAAAGGCACAGGCCTTTTTGGCTTTAATTCAGGTCTGAAGGTTGGTCATATGCCGCTGAAGCTGAGCGAAGGCCAGTTCTTTGATCACACCAAGTTCGGCGATGACGCTATCGTATTTTTTATGGACCCGAACAAGCAGGTCCATATCGGTCTGCTCACAATCAAGTTCTCTGAAGCGCTCAGCGGTGACAACACCGATGACACAGACGGCTATGTTGGCCTCATGACCTACAAGATCAATGACAAGAACACAGTTGGTCTGAACTACACCTATCTGAATAATTCCGATGCTGACTTCGACCTCTCCAACCTCGGCCTTCATGCCAATGGCAATATCTCAGGCATTGGTTACAAGGCTGAAGTTGACTTCCAGTTCGGAGATATCGGCAAGAGCCCTTCAGATGCTGATTTCAGCGGATGGGCGCTGATGCTCGCAGGCAACTACAAGATGGATCCAGTAAACCTCCGCGCCAGCTTTGCATATGGCAGCGGCGACAATGATGCTTTTGATGATAATATTGACCAGTTCCAGACCTTTGTAAGCAATAACCATAACTACACCTTTGTCTATGACTATAGGGCAACAACAACTGCCGGCGCAATCGGCACAGGTATTGCCAACACCACTTACTACAACCTCGGCATTGACTATGCTGCTTCAAAGGACATCAACCTGTCACTTGACGGCTATATCCTGAGGGCATCAAAGACCGGCGCACTTGAAGATGTTCTTGGCAGGAATGTTTCCAAGAATGCAGGCTGGGAAGTTGATGCAGCTGTCAAGTACAATGTTGCCAAGAACCTGACCTATGGAGTTACCCTGGGCTATTTCAAGTCAGGCAGCTTCTATGAAGATGTTTACGGCAATGACAAGGAAGGCGCAACAGTTCTGAATAACGTATTAACACTTAGCTTCTAAGAATATCCTCAAAACGCAGTATCAAAAGGCGGTTGTCTGAATGACAACCGCCTTTTTTATTGTCAAAAATAATGGTTAAGGATATAATTTATTTGTGCTTTCATTTGAATGGGATGCTGACAAGGCTATCAAGAATAAAAATAATCATGACATATCCTTTGATGAGGCAAGCACAGCATTTAGCGATATTTTATCTTTAGCGATCCATGATCCTCTGCATTCGATTGAAGAGGAAAGATTTGTTTTGCTTGGAACATCTTATAAAAACCGCCTCCTTGTTGTAGTCCATACAGAGAGGCGCGATAAAATCAGAATTATAAGCGCAAGAAAGGCCAGACGAAAAGAGGGAAAACAGTATGAAGAGAATGCAAAAAGATTCAGACATGCTTGAAGAGTATGACTTTAGTAAAGGTGTTCAGGGAAAATATGCAAAAAGGTATGCAAAGGGCGCTAATGTAGTAGTCATTGATGCTGATATTGCAAAAATATTTCCAGATCATGCTGCTGTTAACCAGGCGTTGAGATCATTAACAGATATAGCAAAAAAACTGAAAACTGCATAATTTGACGAAATCAAAGAGCTTGAATAATATAAAGCTGCCTGAAAAATCATGTCAAAACATTACAGGAACAAACCATGCATGTTGCTGAGATAGAACTTTATGAAATACTGAAAGCAAAGGTCGGCGAAAAAGAGGCCAAGACTCTGGTTGAATACATAGAGACCAAGGTTGAGAGGAAGTTTGATGAAAAAAAAGATACTCTGGCAACCAAAGAAGATCTTGCAAATATTAAAACTGAACTCATGGTTCAAATAGAGAAAACCCGTTCCGACATCATTAAGTGGATGTTTCTGTTCTGGATAGGGCAATTGGCATCATTGATCGCCATTTTGCAGATATTTTTTAAAAAATAGAGAGAATAAACCATGCACATTGCAGAGATAGAACTTTATGAAATATTGAAAGCAAAGGTCGGCGAAAAAGAGGCCAAGGCCCTGGTTGAGTATATAGAAACCAAGGTCGAAAGAAAACTTGACGAGAAAAAGGATATTCTGGCAACAAAGGCTGATCTGGCAAACGTTAAAGCCGACATTATCAAGTGGATGTTTCTGTTCTGGATAGGACAATTGACGTCATTGATGGCCATTTTGCAGATATTTTTCAGGAAATAATTCAAAAATCAGGGTCGAATGATAAAAGAAGCCATCAATCTGTTAGTTGGAGGAATCAACCTGTCAGAACCGGAAATGGCAGAGTGTATGCTGGAGGTCATGGAGGGCCGGGCTACGGATGCCCAGATCGGCTCCTTTCTTGCGGCGCTCAGGATAAAGGGGGAAACCATAGACGAAATTACCGGAGCGGCCCGGATCATGAGGGACAAGGCAGCAAGGATCAAGGCCCCTGAGGGGGTGCTTGATACATGCGGGACAGGCGGCGATATGTCTCATACCTTTAATATTTCCACGACCTCAGCGCTTGTCGTTTCAGCAGCAGGCGTGCCTGTGGCAAAACACGGCAACAAGTCAGTATCCAGCAAATCAGGCAGCGCTGACGTGCTTGAGGCCCTTGGGGTCAGGATTGACCTTTCACCTGACAGAGTGGAAACATGTCTCTTTGAAACAGGGTTCGGTTTTCTTTTTGCCCCTCTTTTTCATCCTGCCATGAAGTACGCTATTGGTCCCAGAAGAGAGATGGGAATCAGGACAATATTCAATATACTCGGTCCTATCACGAACCCCGCAGGCGCAAAGAGGCAGATTGTAGGTGTCTTTGCCGGGAAGCTTACGGAAACATTAGCAGCAGTCCTGGGGAACCTTGGGGCAGAAGATGCGATGGTTGTTCATGGCGAGGACGGTCTGGACGAAATCACAATTACAGACGGCACCAGAGTCAGCCGTTTTCATCAGGGGAAACTTGAGAATCTGATTTTGTCGCCTGAAGATTTTGGCCTAAAGCGTGGCAGGAGAGAGGACCTTCTCGGCGGGGACAATCAGGACAACGCAAGGATAACGCTTCAGATACTCAGCGGTGAGAGAGGCGCCAAGCGTGATATTGTCATTATCAATGCTGCCGCAGGGCTTATGGCAGCAGGCAAAGCAGCAGAGCCCGGACTTGCAGCTGAGATGGCAATGGAAGCGATCGACTCGGGCAAGGCGCTGAGAAAGCTTGAGGATATAAAAAAGGTGTCACACTCATTAGTCGCGGTTTCGTAACAAGTCAGGATCACTCCTCTGCTCGCCCTTATCGCGCTGCCTCATATGCCGGCAGCGTTCCCTCCCTCGAAAAACTGTATATCTGCTCACCTGCCACAATGATGTGGTCAACAACATGGACGTGGATTCCCCCGAGGGCCTGGACAAGATTTCGAGTCAGCTTGTGGTCATGCTCAGACGGTTTGATGCTTCCGGCAGGGTGGTTGTGCGCCAGGATTACTGAAGCTGCCTTGTGTCGTACCGCTGCCTCAGCAACGTGCCTGGGGTGTACAAGTGCGTCCTTAACAGTCCCTTCACTTATCAACGCAGGATAAAGCACCCTTAGCTGTGAATCAAGACAGATAACATAAAATACTTCTTCAGAACGTCCTGCCATAAGGGGTACGAGATATTCGACAGCAGCTTCTGAGGTGTTCAGGGTCCTTCTGGAATGTCTGACCCTGTCGTGGAAATACCGCCTTGTGAGCTGAGGGATCATGGATAAAAAAACAGCGGCATTCGTTCCGACGCCTTCAACTTTTGCCAGATCTTTTGGGTCAGCTTCGAGTACAGCCGAAAGACTGCCGAATTTCTGCATCAGTCTATGCGCAATAGGATTTGTATCAAGACGGGGAATCGCCTGAAACAGGAGAAGCTCAAGCGCCTGATGGTCCTCAAAGTTATCCAGACCCTCTTCCAGAAAACGCATTTTCAGCCGCTTGCGGTGTCCTGCATGCAATTGCTTCCCTGGATTGGATTCAGCCATTTAATATACCCTTTGATTCTGCGTAAAGTCGCCAGGTTACATACAGCTTATCGGCCTGGACTTTGTCTAAACTTTTTTCCCGCAGTCGCCTGCAATCTTGTCCAGAAGGCCGTTGATGAATGAGGCAGCCTCTGCTGTGGAATATTTTTTTGCTATTTCGATGGCTTCATTAATCGTGACAGCAGCCGGGATATCAGTCCTGTAGAGTATCTCAAAAACTGCAAACCTCATGATATTTCTGTCCACTGAGGCCATACGCTCCATCTTCCAGCGCTCAGCAGCCTTGCCGATCAAGCTGTCTATCTCCTCAAGGTGCATCAGTGCGCCATTAAAAAGCTCGTCAGCGAAACCTTTGATCTCTCTTTGGTCCTTTTCTGAAGTCTTGAGTTCTTCAAAGGCCGGAAAATTTGAACGCTCTCCGGTAAACTCATGCTGAAAAAGCATCTGTAGGGCCATTTCTCTTGCGTCGCGGCGGTTCATAAGACAATTAGAGATTTGGAATTTACAAATATATCATTAGTAGACCCCTCCCTTGAGGGGAGGGGATTAAGGGGAGGGTGAAGCCGACATTGCTGAACACCCCCTCCCTCGCCCTCCCCCCTCAAGGTGGAGGGGAATAAAGGGAGGCCCCGAAGCAGAGACTGGTCAAATATTAAATGGTAAATCTGCATTTTCTGTGTTCCTTATTAATAAGACCATAAGTAATCGGGATTTGTATGGAAAATCTCCCCTCGCCCCTCTTTGCCAAAGAGGGGAATTGTTCCTCCCTTTGGCAAAGGGAG
>JAGVHR010000045.1 GCA_020056455.1 Thermodesulfovibrionales bacterium | reverse complement strand
TTGGTCAGCCAAGTCAGGTTGATTCAGCGTGCAAGGTACATGATTTGGCATATCGTGATGCAAAAGGGAAATCTAATGAAGGCGAAATGATACTGCAGGCTGATTTAAAACTTCTGGAAGACATAAGCAAGATGGATTGGTCTCTGATGGACACGAAAGAAAAAAACTATGCTTTTGATATGGCAGCAGCATTTGCAATCAAAATTGCTGCATATGATGTCTGGGTATCAGATATTGAATCTGCGGTGAATCAAGCCAAGGAATATTTCAACGCGATTTTAAGTATGATTCCAACCTCCAATGAATATGTAGAACCCTGCTCCGACCAGTTCGGAGATTCTTTTTCAGTTCAGATAGACGACAGTGGGAATTACATACTTTCATGTGACAATTCAGCTTACGGCGAGGACGTAGCGATTCGCTGGACATTAGATGCAACATGGAGTTCTGTTAAAGCAAACATTATTAATGGGTATGATTGGCTATTTGATCAGATTGATAAATTTAATCCACTTCGCTCCCTCTTCACCACCGCCTCATCTGTTGCTGTACCCCGCCGCGACCCGCTTATCCTTGACCTTGACGGCGATGGGACTGAAACAATAGGCGTTGAAGCTGGAGCATATTTTGACCATGATGCGAATGGATTCGCAGAACAAACTGGATGGGTAAGCCCGGATGATGGATTATTAGTATTAGACCGCAACAACGATGGTGTTATCAATAACGGCAGAGAGTTATTCGGAGACAACACGCTTCTTAAGAACGGCTCACTTGCAACAGATGGCTTACAAGCCCTTGCAGATTTAGACAGCAATGGAGATAAAAAGATTGATGCAAATGATGCAGCATTTTCGCAATTGAAAGTCTGGAAAGATACTAATAGCGATGGCATCAGCACTGCTAACGAACTTCATACATTAAATGAACTTAATATCAAATCCCTTAATACTACATATACCACCACCAACATCACCGATCCAAGCGGAAACACCCAGACCCACGCAGCTACATACGAAAAATTAGATGGCTCTATCGGTTTAATGGGCAACTTCCTTGTGCAAAGAGACACAGGAGACACAAGGCCAACAGAAACCCTTCCTGTTCCTGAAGGCGACATCTCCACCCTTCCCGACATGCAAGGCTACGGCAATGTCTATGACTTGCAGCAAGCCATGATAAGAGACGAAAGCGGACAGTTAAAAGCCCTTGTAGTCAAATTCATAGAAACCACTGACACAGACACCCGCAACAGCCTTATGGAACAAATCCTCTTTAAATGGACAGGCAGCGAAGGAATTGACCCAAACAGCAGAGGCGGATTAATAGATGCAAGGAAACTTGCGGTTCTTGAAAAATTCTTTGGACAGACATACACAGGCACAACCGGCACAAGCCCGCATGCTCAGGCAGTTCCCTTCCTTATGCAATCATACAAAGGTGTTTATGAGATGTTCTATTCACAAATCATGGCACAGACACATTTAAAAGACTTATATGGAGCAATTAATTACACATGGGATGATGCAACGCAGAGTGTAAAAGGAGATTTAAGCGCGGTTATAACCGGAATACAGAGCCAGCTTAGCACTAATTATGAAACAGGCAAACAGGCTCTTTTTGAATTCACACGCACGCTTGTAGGTTTTCAGGCTCTGGATATGATGAACGTCAATACATTCAGAACTGCCTTTGCATCGCAGAGTGATGAACTGTCATGGATAATTGACTCAGCAGGAAAGAGTGTAATATTAGGGACTGCCGGGAATGATTATCGTGTCGGCGCGGCTACCGGCGATGCAATAAAAGGAGATGCAGGCAATGACGCCCTTTATGGCAATAACGGAGATGATGTCATTTACGGCAATCAAGGAGATGATTACATAGACGGAGGAGCAGGCAGCGACATCCTTGACGGAGGCGCAGGCAATGACACCCTTATCGGCTACACCGGCAGTGACACCTACAAATTCGGCATAGGCAGCGGAACGGACAGCATTACCGATACCGATACGACAGGCAATACAGATATAGATACGATAGAATTCGGCGCGGGGATAACGAGCGCCGACGTAGAATTTGCAGTAGAGGGGCTTGACCTGAGAGTGAAGATTGCAGGCGCTTCCGATTCACTCAAGATTGCCAACTGGTTCAACTACAACTCAAAACTGGTATTCAGGCTCGGCATATCAGACAGAGATATTCAAAGCATCTGATGGAAGCAGGCTTCTTAACACACAGGTTGAGCAGCTTGTTCAGGCAATGGCATCGTTCTCTGCGGACAACGGCATGGCGTGGACAGAGGCAATTCAGCAGAAACCGCAGGAGGCGCAGGCAGTGCTGGCGCAGTATTGGGAAACTCAAAGGTGAGAAGGACCTCCAGAGATACCTTATTTAGACTTTTTAGGATGGTCTTCTCTGTAAGAGATGATGAAAGCAAAGATAGCCATCACTACTACTGCTGCAAGTATTATAAGCATGCCTGTCATTTATTTAGCCTTTTTGGGATGGTCTTCTCTATAGGAGATAATGAAGACAATGAGAGCAATAATCAATATTCCTGCGAGAATAACATATACTCCTGCCATAATTTATCCCTCCTTTTTGGATGGTATGGTAAACAATGCAATTATAAAAATGATAATTGCCGTTATAACAAAAATAGCGCCACTTACAAAAGTCATCTTTTCAGTAAGAATACCCCCGATAATGCCTACGGTAAGCAGATACTTGGTGACATCCATGAGCATTTTGCCTGCTTCTTTTCTTCTGTCTTCGTATTTCATGATTTAAAGTATAACATAAAAAAACAGGGAATTAGGTAAATAGAAATAAGCATGGACAATAAAGCAAATGAAGATATAAAACCAGAAGCCCGGAATAATCAGCCTGAGCTTGATACCGGACTTCTCTGCCTTGTGATGATCGCTAAGTTTCACGGAGTTGCAGCGGATGCTGACCAGATTAAACATGTCTTTGCCATTGGAAATGATGGCATAAACGAAACCGATATTCTCAGGGCGGCAAAGGAACTGGGGTTTAAGGCAAAAGCAGCGGATGTGGAATTTGAAAGGCTTCAGAAGCTGCCGATGCCGATGATAGTGGAAATAGCAGTCAGCAAAGGCGAAGAAAAATCAGCTATCAGCAATCAGTCGTCAGCCGCAAACGAAAAGGAATACGTTATCCTTGCAAAGATAGAGAATGAGCAATTACTCATGCTTCATCCTGCTGAGAATAAGCCGAGGATATTGAAGAAAGACGAGTTTATAGAACAGTGGATAGGCAATCCCCCTCACCCTAACCCTCTCCCGCAAGGGGAGAGGGGCGAAAAACAAAAAGGAAAGATAATCCTTATTGCTCACAGGGGATTTGCTTTTCTTAAGTCTGAAGAGATATTCGGCCTCAAATGGTTTATTCCGTCAATATGGAAATACAGAAAGCCGTTGTCTGAGGTTTTAATAGCCTCGCTGGTGCTTCAGATATTCGGGCTTGTCACTCCAATATTCACTCAGGTAATCATTGATAAGGTTCTGGTTCATAGAGGTTTAACCACTCTCGATGTGCTTGCTATCGGGCTTATTGCCATAGCTCTTTTTGAGGCGCTCTTAAGCATATTAAGAACTTATGTCTTTACACACACCACAAGCAAAATAGATGTTACTCTCAGCACGAGGCTGTTCAAACATCTCCTCGCCCTGCCGTTAAGATATTTTGAAGTAAGAAGGGTCGGAGATACAGTTGCAAGAGTAAGGGAACTTGAGAACATAAGGCATTTTCTTACAGGAGCGCCGTTGACGTCCGTGCTTGATGTCATGTTTATGGTTGTGTTCATAGCGGTCATGTTTTTCTACAGCACGACATTAACTTTGGTTGCATTGGCAGCACTGCCGTTATTTGCAGGGCTCTCCGCTCTTGTTACTCCGATGCTCAGGCACAGGCTTGATGAGAGGTTCAACAAAGGAGCGGATGCACAGTCATATCTTGTTGAGGCAGTTTCAGGAGTTCAGACAGTGAAATCATTTGCGCTTGAGCCCGCTTCCCAGAAAAAGTGGGAGGGGCTTCTTTCAAGCTATATCAGGGCAAGTTTTAAGACATATCAGTTATCAGGAATTGCAGGCGCGCTTGGGCAGTTGATTAACAGGTCGTCTTATCTGGTGATATTGTGGGTCGGCGCGCATCTCGTGATAGAGGGAAATCTGACAGTGGGGCAGTTGATTGCGTTCCAGATGCTTTCAGCAAGGGTGAGCGACCCTGTGCTGAGGCTTGTTCAGATGTGGCAGGAATTCCAGCAGACAGGGCTTTCGATAAAGAGACTCGGCGATATATTCAATACAAAACCGGAGCCTGCAATGGATACTTCAAAGGCAAGGCTTCCGGCAATCAAAGGAGATGTGAGGCTTGAGGGCGTGAGATTCAGATATAGGGTTGACGGCTCCGAGATACTGAGGAATATTACATTTAATATAGAGCCGGGCATGACCATAGGCATTGTCGGCAGAAGCGGCTCAGGGAAAAGCACACTCGCAAAGCTTATGCAGAGGCTTTATATTCCCGAATCAGGCAGGATTCTTATAGATGGTATTGACATATCGCTTGCAGACCCTGCATGGCTAAGGCGTCAGATAGGGGTTGTGCTTCAGGAGAATTTCCTTTTTAACGGCAGCGTGAGAGACAACATAGCGATACATTATCCCTCTGCGAATATGTCCGATGTGGTTAAGGTTGCTAATCTGGCAGGCGCACATGATTTTATCCTTGAGCTTCCCGAAGGATATGACACTATGGTTGGGGAAAGAGGCACATCATTGTCGGGAGGTCAGAGGCAGAGGATAGCAATAGCAAGGGCGCTCCTTACGAATCCGAGGCTTTTGATATTTGATGAGGCGACTTCGGCGCTTGATTATGAATCCGAGAGTATTATACAGAGCAATATGAAGAAGATGTGTCAGGGAAGGACTGTGATAATAATAGCGCACAGGCTTTCTACATTAAGGCATGCGAATAAGATAATGGTTATTGACAAGGGTGAGCTGATTGAATCAGGAAGCCATGAGGAATTGCTTGGCAGGCAGGGATTATATCATTATTTATACAGTAAACAGGCGATGGGCGAGAAATAGCTATCAGCCTTCAGCTTTCAGCTCTCGGCTAAAGACTGACCGCTGATTGCTGAATGTGAGGTATATTGAAATGCTTAAACGGCTGAAAGATTATTTTAAAAACGACAATCTTGAATATGAATTTCTGCCTCCTGCGCTTGAGATAGAGACAACACCTCCATCTCCTGTCAGAAGGGCCTTGATATGGATAATCTTTGCACTTACCATTTCTGCTTT
>JAGVHR010000030.1 GCA_020056455.1 Thermodesulfovibrionales bacterium | reverse complement strand
TGATAGTGCAGAACGTGGCTACTCGATTGTCAAAGAGCGTTTGTGCACGATGTCGTGGCGGAAAAATCAGTGCACGATGTCTTGGCGGTTATCACTTACAGATTTTAGCTCTCTCATATTATCCTCAATGCCAATAGCGTTCCGATTATTATTATAGTGGCAGCCACATATATTTTAAAAGTCTTGAGGGAAATTTTATTTAAGAATTTTTTCCCGGCAAAGGTCCCCGCAAAGGCTGAAGCTGTAACTATAAAGAGCAGAAATAAATTATCTGCAAGCACATCTTTATTGTTGAAGATATAAAGGGGAATTCTTGTGATATCCACAACTGATGCTATAAGCGCAGCCGTGGCAACGAAGGTTTCTTTTGGAATGTTATAGTTGAGCAAATAGGCGCTTCTTATTGCTCCCTGGTTGCCCACAAATCCGCCTAAAAGCCCGGACAGAAAGCCTCCGAGGAAATCTATCCTTTTAGGTAATCTCACCTTTTCGCCAAAACCTGTCGCTTCTTTGATGCCTAAAAATACAAGCGACAAGCCGAGCAGGATCTTTACAAGAGAGGAGTCCATTTTCCCCTGAAAAAACGCCCCGATAAAGGCGCCCGCAAGAGTCAATACGCCGAATCTCTTCAGTATATCCGGACTTACGTGCCTGCTGAACAGGGAGAGCTTGAGCAGATTATTAGCCAGATGAACAACTGCGACTATCAAAATGGCGATCTTTACATCATAGAATATGAGAAACACTGGCGTTAATATTGTGCCGAGCCCGAAGCCTGTCATAAGGGTCAGAGCTGCGGAGAGGAACGCAACAACAGCCGGGATTATAACGTCTATTTCAGTCAAACCATGACCTCTTCAATAAGTTCAGTAATTTTGTCCTTTATTTGTGACAATGCTTTCGTGCCCTTTGCCGTTGTCCTGTAGTATTTTCGTATCTTCCCGCCGACATTTTCCGAATGAGACCTTAACAGTTTTTCTTCCTCAAGCCTGTGCAGCACGGGATATAAGGTCCCCGGACTGAGTCTATACCCATGTCGACCCAATTCCTCAATAAGCCACAGGCCATAGACAGGTTCTCTGGCAGCATGGTGCAGGATATGAATCTTTATAAAACCCAGAAAGAACTCTCTAATCATAACTAATATCTTTCTCCGATAACGACGAGCGATAACATAGGGAAATGATAAAGCATGATACTTCATGACGTCAAGCATATTTATCTGAAGATCGCAACCCATCAGCTACGGGATGACTTTGCGCCGAGAATACGACCCATCCCCCTGCCTCTCCCAGGAGGGGTGCAGAGGTGGGTTTCCACCAGTAACTCAAGGGATATTCCGGGGGTCAAATAAACTTGACAATAAATACGTGGCAGCATAATATTAGTGCATGCTAATAAACTTAATAGAAAGGTCGACCGGTGAAAGAAGCAGCAGAGTTATTTAAACTCCTTTCTGTTGATAAGAGAATCGAAATTGTTGAACGGTTAAAAAAGGGACCAATGAGCGTTAATGCCTTGGCTGAGGCTTTGGGAATAACTCAATCGGCAATATCACAACATTTGCGGGTGCTCAAGGCTGCGGGTATTGTGACAGACGAAAGGCAGGGATATTGGATATATTATTCCTTAAATCGAGATGCGCTTGAAAAATGCCGTCAAAGACTCAACCGTATTTGCACCTGTGGTTGTTTGGGCGGACAGCCTGCTATAGTTAAAATGCACAGGAGGGATTTAAAAATAAAGTAGTTTTTTTTGCCCAACCATTTAAGTATTTAAGCATTAACTTAAACTGAAAGGAGGTGATGGCAATGGCAAAGGATATTAATAAGACCGAAGAACATCCTGAAGAAAAGAAAGTTGAGGTCAAGAGCGCATCAAAGTGCGCTTGCGGCTGCGGCTGTGTTTCGCCCCTCAAGAAGAAGTAGTAATCTGAGGGGAAGGCAACCCCTTCCCCTCTAAGACTCTATTGTTCACCGGAATGCTATACGACCTATCGGGGCTAATGCCCAGTTGAGACTTTGTGCTCCTGGGAGTTCAGGCTTTCCTGTCTTTCGGCTTGCAAATAAAGTATTTTTCTTCCACTGGTAAAGATGAGCGCCGGCAAGAGCGGACAAAAATACAAAGGATTGGATTTATATCCTGCGATACAGGGCCATGCGTTTGCGATGCTTCTTTGTAAGCGGTCCGGAATCGAGCACTAAGGAAAATCCCTTGTTCTCAAAATCAGCGCGTCTGTCATAGGGGCCGAATATCCACCTGGGCCCGGCTCCATCACCGCCTGACATAAGCGCTGGGATATCTCTGCCGAAATAATAGATCACTTGCTCATAAAGAGGTCCAAGTCCTGCTACAGTCTCATCCGCAGGGACATGTTTTGCTGCTTCTTTGGCAAAGGAGGCTGTAGCTGCATTCCGGTCCCAAAGATTCTCTCCGCCTGCGAAAATTATCCATACAACCAATACAGTTGCAATGAGGGCCTGGCCTGTCAGCGTTATTCTGCCTCTTGCCGCAAAAATGCCGCAGACTGCCAGGGCCGCGATTAGAAATAAAGCCAGCATTAAAAAATGATTGCCAGGGGGACTCCCAGGTGAGATATCTTTTACAAAGAATAGAACGACCATTGTCGCTGCAGCAATCAGAGCAGATGTAATCCAGCAAGTCCATTTGATCCAAAGCGCTTTCGAGCAGTTGTTGCCCGAAAAGAAGGATGAGAAAATAGAGCCTGCAAGAAGAGAGGCTGCAGGGAGGGCCGGCAATATATAATGAGGCCGTTTTCCCTCAGATATGCTGAAGAGCAGGACAAGCCCGGCAATCCAGCAGAAGAGAAACAGCCGCCCATCCCGGTCTTCTTTATCACGGATGGCTGATAGCAGGGCAAAGGGCAGCAATAGGGACCAGGGTAGGGTGTATTTGGCAAGAGCCAGAAAATAATACCACCCGGCAATGCCCGAGATAATGTCACTGAGGTCACGACTGCCCATGCCCCTCTCTATCACCTGCCCTGAGAGGATCGAGGCCGTTTCCGGAAACAGAAAGCTCATATACCAAAGCCAGGGAAGAAAAAGCGCCGCAGATATGGCAAAAGCAGGGAGCAGTCCGGACATCAGCGGAAAAATCTCTCTATGAATCCCCGATCTCAACATAAACCATAAAATCGGACTGCCGACGAGCATCAACGCCGCAGTGTATCTGATTGTCCTGCTCATTAACAGGTATCCTGCCGGTATCTGTATCACTATAAAGAGTGAGAGACCCGCAAACGCGGCCCCGAGATATAGAAGAAGCTGCTTTGTGGCGCCTTCGTCGCCTGAGCGGCCTGTCCTCGCAGCGCGCCATGAAAGATACAGGAGTCCGGACAAAATCAGAAAATAAGGCACGAATTCCTTACTCAGATTTGCCAATCCAAGGGAAACTCCGGCAGTTATAAGCCAACAAAAGCGCTGGAGCGCTCTTTGCGCATGAATACCAAGGTGCAAAGATGCCATGGCCACTGTCATCCAAAGTGTCAGAAACATCTCAGGCCTTGCATTGCGCCCCCATGTGTACATGCCAAGTGAGGTTGACAACAAAACAGCTCCGAACAGGGCTGCTTTAGGCTGTACCAGCCTACGCCCGAGAGAAAAGGTGACAAGGACAACAGCCAGCGCTGCAAGGGCCGAAGGGAGACGTGCCGCGAACTCATCCGGCGGCAGTCCAAGCCGAACAGCCCCAGCGACAGTCCAGTAGGCAAGCGGTGTTTTTACAAGCCTTGGAATACCGTTGAACACAGGCACGAGCCAGTGATTCAGGTCTGTATTGGGTGGAATAATACCAGCATAGCCCTGCCGATCGATCCATTGTGCTGAATTGGTCATGGTCCGCACAGTGACAGCAACAAAAGCCTCGTGGTCATCAATGGAGCGGGCGCTGAGGTTCCAGAACATGACGACAAGAGTGATTCCTGCGACAAGAGCATACTGTTTTATAAGTGTTGTCTGCAT
>JAGVHR010000094.1 GCA_020056455.1 Thermodesulfovibrionales bacterium | reverse complement strand
TTTTGTCTTTAGTGATAAAAAATGCGGGGGTGATGAGTCTGACCTGCTGTACGTGTACATCCCGCCGGAGAAGAGACAGCAGTCTTATTTCCGCCTCCACCTTTTTTACTGAAGCGACATCAGCATCCCCGTTTTGTACCTGAATGTTTTCAAGCGATACGCTTGCACGCGGAAAGAGCGCGAGCTTCATTGTGCCGTTAATGCGGACCTTCATCCCCGTGGCCTCGGAAGCGGCGGCTTCGATGCGGGGTTTGTAGGAATTTATGTTGAAGGTAAGGACGAAAATGACTGCCGCAAGCACAAGGGCCGCCGCAATGCCGCCAGGTATAAAAAGGACTTTTTTCATCTTTCCCTTGTTAAACATAATCCTTTGCACATTTCATTGTATACATAATACACATACAACTTTTTTCGATCTTTGGCAAACGCTGACATATATTTCGTGATAAAATATCATATGACAATCGTCAGGCCTTTCTTTTTGTTCTTTCTGTTCATATCCATCCTGGGTCTCAGCAATGGATGTGAAAACTTGCCTGACGTATCTGAAAAGATTGATGAAACGCCTACTGCACAGAAACCTCGTCAAATCGTTTCGTCCAAAGGACTGCTATCTCCCGAAAGAAGCAAGGCTATCATGGAACGGTTGAAGCGATCTGTCAACCCGACGGACATTCTGCAACGCCACATTGTAGTGGAAGAATCGGTCAGCGAAAGCCCTCTGACGAAGGGGAACAAAGTCACTCTTCTCAGCGATGGGCAGGCGACTTATGCTGCCATGTTCAAAACCATAGAGAATGCCAGAGACCATATCAACCTTGAAAGCTATATCATTGAATATGATGAAACAGGCCGAAAATTTGCCGATTTGTTGCTGAAAAAACAGGCGGAAGGTGTCCAGGTCAATCTCATTTATGACAGCGTGGGCAGTATGAATACTCCCGCTTCTTTTTTTCAGCGCCTGCGCGACGGCGGAATTCAGGTTGTCGGATTCAATCCGATAAATCCATTGAAGGCCCGGGAGAAATGGGGACTGACACACCGGGACCACCGCAAGATTTTGATAGCCGACGGCAAAGTCGCAATTGTCGGTGGCATCAACATCAGCAAGGTTTATTCGGGCAGTCCCTTCAAACGGAAACAAAATAAAAAGACGCCAATTCACTGGCGTGACACAGACATTCAAATTCAAGGCCCGGCCGTGGCTGAATTCCAGAAGCTCTTTCTTGAAACCTGGCTGAAGCAGAAAGGACCGAAACTTTCCGAACGGAACTGTTTCCCTGATCTGAAAGAAGAGGGTAATGCCCTGGTGCGGGTGATCGGCAGCACCCCGGGCCAGGACAACCGAATCACTTTTATTGTGTATGTGTCCGCGATCACTTTTGCAGAGCATTCGATTCACATGACGAATTCCTATTTTATCCCTGACGACCAGATAGTAAAGGCCCTTACTGATGCAGCTGAGCGCGGTGTTGACGTAAAGATCATTCTCCCCGGGATCACAGATTCCAAGCTGGCATTATATGCACAGAGGTATTATTACTCCGAACTTTTGAAATCGGGAGTGAAGTTATACGAGCACAGTACTTCCCTGCTGCACGCGAAAACCGCGGTTGTTGACAAGGTCTGGTCAACAGTCGGCTCAACCAACATGGACTTCCTGAGTTTATTGAACAATGACGAGGTGAATGCGGTAATCCTGAGCCGCGAGTTTGCCGTCGAAATAGAGAAGATGTTTGTCAGGGACCTTGCGGATTCCAGGCAGATTCAATGGGATGAGTGGAAAAAAAGACCTTTGTTGCCCAAGATCAGGGAGTGGTTTATAAATTTATTCATCCGATGGTTGTAACATTTCGTCAACGGTAGGTTCATTACGGCGGAAGTGAATCATGTGAATCAGATGCATAAGATCAGAAACCTTTTGAAATTCTTTCTGTTCATGGTCGCAGCTGCAATTCTTTTTTCTGCCGGTTCCGCGGCATCTGTCGAAAAGCCTCGGCAGGGCGGCGACCTCCTGCTCGACACCTATAACAGGATCGAGGGCAAACTGGAGAGAAACAGCTTCGGCTTCCCTCTATTTCTGGAGTCGTTTGAGCAAAACAACAGAGTGAATGTGAATGTCTACGGGACCTTCGATTATCCTTTCAGCAGCGTTGTCAACGTGCTCAAGGTTCCGGCGAACTGGTGCGATATCGTGTCCCTACATCCCAATGTCAAGGCGTGCACCTCCAGTGAACTTACCGGCGCATGGCTTCTGACCTTTTACATCGGCCGCAAAGTCTATCAACCTCCAGAAGACGCGCATCAAGTCATTTACCGTTACCGGAACGTTGATCAGCATCAGAGGTATCTGGATATCATTCTCAGTGCCGATGAAGGCCCTTTCGGCACAAAAGACCACAGGATGAGGTTCGAGGCCCTGCCCCTTAAAGGGGGAAAGACTTTTGTCCACGTCAGTTATTCATACAACGACAGTGTTGCGCTTCGCTTCGCGGAAAAGGTCTATTTTGCAACACTCGGTTGGGGCAAGGTAGGGTTCACGGTGACCGGAACAGACAGAAACGGTAAACCCGTCTATATCGGCGGGCCCCGCGGCGCGATTGAGCGCAACGCTGTCCGCTACTATTTCGCGATCCAGTCCTTCATGAATACGTTGCGCTATCCCGAAAAAAGTCGTTTCAGTATGAGGATCAGCGAGTGGTATGATCTTACGACCCGCTACAGGAAACAGCTTTTCGATCTGGACAAAAAGGAGTACCTCACATTCAAGACAAAGGAGCATAAGAACCAGGTGACGCTCCAGCGGTCGATCGGGACGGGTCTTCAGTAAGCGCCGGACACTTCCAATCCTATGGCGCTGCACGCGTCGTCAAAGAAGGCAGCAGCCATCTATTCAACACCTACATGTACAATAAAAAAGTTGCAGGCAAGGGGAAAACACGGTAATATTTTCTTAAAGGAGGTAAGTATGGAAGATATCAAACGCATTCTAGTTGTAAGCAGGTCAACGAAAGATTGCCGGAAGGCCGTTCATTATGGCGTCTCACTGTCTCAGAAATATGGGGCAGCCCTTTATGTTATGCACGTAATTCATGATCCTTTAATTTTTGGAGGATGGAATCTTCCGATTCCGTCACTCGATGAAGAATACAGGAAAATGTTGAAAGAGGCAAAAGCAGAACTGGATGCAATCATAAAAGAAGAAACAATCAAAGGTGTGAAAATAAAGGAATTGATTAAAGAAGGGAAGCCTGCGGAGGTAGTCCTGAATGCCGTCAAAGAAGAGAACATAGATCTTATTATCATGTTTGCTCATGAAGAGGGACGGATTGAGCACTTTCTTTTCGGGCGCAGTAATGAAGAGATTGTCAGGGTATTGCCGTGTTCAATACTTTTAGTGAAAAAGGAACCGGAATCTGCGTCAAACTGGTGGCAAACCCATGGGGAGGTTAAATCTTAGTACACCAATTATCTTTATAATAAAAGGTCATCATGCCAGTGAGTATTGAAAATTACAGAAATTCTTCATTGAGGGTGCAGAAACAACAAAATGTCTGGGTATTGGGCCGGCTCTTCGGCTTCCTGCTGAGGGTATTTCGTGGTTTCAAACGCAATCAGGGCCTGCTGTTATCCGGCGCCCTTGCCTATTATACCCTGTTGTCAATTGTGCCCATGTCAATCCTCGCCCTGATTGTGCTGTCGCATTTTATAGGAGAGGGACGGTTGTTTCTCACCCTATCAACGTATCTGGAAATGGTGATACCCGGCTATGCAGCAACTTTGACGGAACAGGTGCGGGTATTTCTTGAGCACCGTAAGGTGGTCGGGTTTTTCGGATTCGTAGTCATGTTATTTTTCAGTTCCATAGCCTTTTCAGTGCTTGAAAACGCAATGTCAGTCATTTTTTCTCACCGTGTTAGAACAAAAAACCGCCGCTTTATCATTTCCGTTATTATTCCGTATGTGTATATATTTTTAATGGGTCTGGCTATATTGCTTATGTCGTTTATTGCTGGAGCAATAGAGACACTTGAAAGCGGGCAATTGATAATTTTCGGATGGAGTTTAAGCCTTGAAGGCACTTCCGTAGTTGCACTATATATGTTGGGGATAATTGGTGAGGTGCTTATGCTCACTTCCATATATCTGGTTATGCCCGTGGTGCATGTCACGTTTCGTCACGCATTGATTGGAGGGGTGACCGCAGCGGTTTTATGGGAGATTACCCGCCGTGTGCTGGTCTGGTATTATTCGGTACTGTCTATGGTGAATATAATTTATGGATCCTTTGCCACGGCAGTGGTGGCCCTTCTCACTATAGATGCTGTAGCAATAATACTTCTGTTAGGCGCTCAGGTCATTGCAGAACTCGAGCTCAAGACCGATATGAGAGAAGATAATGGAACATAAAATTCTTAAAGGAAGAAGCCTGCCGGCTCAGCCAATCCGCGACGATAATACAAAATCCACTTATTTCATTTTAGGACTTATACTTATTACAGGGTTTCTTCTGAGAATATATAAGTTGTCCTCCCAGAGTATATGGTTGGACGAAGCCGGCTCTATATATCACAGCCAGCAGAATTTCATACATGCTATAAGTTTTAAAGACTCAACTCCCGCGCTTTATTATGTTTTACTTCATT
>JAGVHR010000137.1 GCA_020056455.1 Thermodesulfovibrionales bacterium | reverse complement strand
ACAGCCATCAATCCACTCAAGAAAATGCAGCCCGGAATCAAATGCGCCGGCCGAGATGGTATAGTTGTCCGGCATCAGCCCGAAAGCCTCTGTCTCGTAGGCAAGCCTGAACTCGCCGTAAATCATGTCAAACATACCCGAGTCTCTCTGGTGCGTGCTTAAAATTGCCTTTCCAGATGAGTCAATAATTATGATCCAGAAGGATATCCTGCCGATGAACCTTGATTTCAGGCGTATTTCGAGCCTTATCTCTTCGCCGATGAGAAACTGATTTTTATGCTGTCCGGCAATATCCATAATGCTCGACTCTATAAACCGTATCGTACTATCTCCCCTGTTTCTCATAAGCGATGTGACGGCTACTGAGGTCGCTTTCTCTTGTATTGCGCTATTGTATGCAGCAATGACGTTCTGCGTCGAAGCATACATGCTTATTCGCCCTGATTTAAGCAGTATGCACTTTTCGCAAAGCGCGCTTACCGCCCCCACGTTATGACTCACAAACAACACTGTTCTTCCACCCTTCGCCACTTCCTCCATCTTTCCCAGACACTTCTTCTGAAACTGCGCGTCGCCCACTGCCAGAACTTCATCGACTACCAGTATCTCCGAGTCAAGATGAGCGGCCACCGCAAAGGCGAGCCTCATATACATGCCGCTTGAATAACGTTTTACAGGCGTATCAAGAAACTTTTCCACCTCCGAGAAGGCTACGATTTCGTCAAACTTCTCTTTTATTTCAGCCTTGCCCATACCGAGTATGGCGCCGTTAAGGAAGATATTTTCCCTGCCGGTGAGCTCCGGATGAAAACCTGTCCCCACCTCAAGAAGGCTCGCAACTCTTCCCCTGAGCCGCACCTGGCCTTCCGTTGGTTCTGTGATGCGACTGAGGATCTTCAGCAATGTGGATTTTCCGGCGCCGTTTCTTCCTATGATTCCGATTCTGTCGCCCTCGTTTACATCAAAGGAAACGTCTCTCAGCGCCCAAAATTCCTCATGAGATAAATCAGCAGAAAGTGATTGCTGCATGGTAAAGGTATGCAATATCCTTCTGCCTGCAGACCTGAACTTATTTGATATTATATCGCGTAGAGCCGTAT
Organism: Thermodesulfovibrionales bacterium; assembly: GCA_020056455.1. Classification (GTDB taxonomy): domain Bacteria; phylum Nitrospirota; class Thermodesulfovibrionia; order Thermodesulfovibrionales; family UBA6898; genus UBA6898. The sequence continues at coordinate 1,922 of JAGVHR010000137.1, read as the reverse complement.
ACGGCTCGCGACGCTCGTGGCTTATGACATACTTCTTTCCGAGCCCCTCTACACTGATAATCTGCTTCATATCATTTCAAACAGCATCATGATATCTTTTCATATCAAATCAGCCATAACACGTTCGGTTTTTCTGAAATATCTCACTCCGGACCAGAGGCAGACCGCGGTCACTGCAATGGAGAGCCAGAGCGACGGCCAGTATAAAGACGCACTCCCTTTCAGAAGTGACCATCGGAACCCGTCTATGACCCCCACCATGGGGTTCAGAGAATAAAGAAGTCGCCATTTTTCAGGGATGACGCTGCTGCTGAACCCTACTGGGGAAACATACAGGCCGAGCTGAACTATGAACGGCACGATATAACGGAAATCACGATATCTGACATTCAGAGCCGCAAGCCACAATCCAAAGCCGGAGGAGGCACAGAAGGCCAATACGAGAAAAAAAGGCATCGCCAAAAAACGTTGGTCCGGGATAAAGTCATACCAGAGCATCAGCACAACAAGTATTACGAAGGAGATAAAGAAATCCACCAGGCTGACTATGACCGTACTTGCCGGAACAATCAGCCGGGGGAAATATACCTTTGTAAGCATATTGGCGTTTGCTATCAGTGAATTGCTGCTATCGTTAAGGGAATTTGAAAAAAACTGCCACGGCAGCATGGCAACAAAGACCATGATCGGATAAGGCACGTCTCCGGAGGGGAGTTTTGCAATCTTGCTGAAGACTATGGTAAAAACCACCATGGTCATGAAAGGACGGAGCACTGCCCAGGCGATACCGATTGAAGTCTGCTTATATCTGACGAGTATGTCCCTCCATGCCAGAAAAGCGAAAAGCTCCCTATATATCCAAAGGTCCTTCCAGTAGCGCCTCATGCCGCGACCCGGCCCTATGACTATCTCTTTCTCTCTGCCGTCCATAAACACATCAACAGGGCGCCTGTTTCTCCCATTTAATGTAAACCCGTCTGTTTCACCTAAAATATGCTCCTTATCCTCTGAGTCTTAACACCGTGTTCGATAAGCTTCAGGTAAATGCCGTCCTTCTTCACAAAGGAACTTATTATCACCAGGTCTGCCGCTGCATCCCCTATTTTATCAATAGAACTTATGCGGTGCCTGAAAAAATCCTTCCCGGCAAGTTCGTTGTCCCCAATGCCGGCAAGGGTTATTGTAAAGTCCTGCAAAGACAGATAAGCTATTTCAGCGACCTCATCCGCCCCGGCAAATACCACCCTCTTCACTCCGCTGTTCTGCAGGTCACTGAAAAGGCGCCGAAAATCCCTGCGGGCGTTCCTGTAAAGGCTGGTAAAGTTCTGCAGGTGTTGATATGTCAATCTGGTCTTTTCCGAAAAGCCTTTAGGCGTAAGATAATACACATATCTTTTCGAAGGGATTTCCCTGATCGTAACATACCCTTTTGTGACCAGGTTCCTCACATAAGAGTTAACAAGTCCCAGTGCGATATTCAACCGTTTGCTGAGATCACGCTGGGAAAGTGGTTCACCCTTTGCTATCTCATCCATCAGCAGCAATGATTTAATACTGTCCTGCCGGGATGGCTTCTCATTGTTCAGACTGTGAACGTTCATGCAATGAACATATCATTCCAAACAGCGGATAGTCAACCATATTTTTGCATGTGCCGGCACGTTTAGAATCAAGGTGGTTTCCCTACTACGGGCAAAGGGCAACACTAACCCGCCCACCCCGATCTTAACCGGAACCTTCCCGTTTAGGGTAAGGTTTATTGACAACAAATCAAAAATAAATAATCTTGTGCACCCAAATGCATGTAACTATCTTAAAAAATTGAGTATTTCTACGTATAGAATACAGGTTTTTTTATGATTAAATGTAAATAGTGACTGTGTATAAATTATAACACCGCAAAACAAAAGGGGAGGTGAGTT
>JAGVHR010000139.1 GCA_020056455.1 Thermodesulfovibrionales bacterium | reverse complement strand
TATGTAGGGGCGGGTTTGAAACCCGCCCCTACGAAAGAAAAAATGACATACAACCGTGAAATCCATCATCGCCGATCCATCCGGCTGAAGGAATATGATTATTCCCAGGCTGGCGCATATTTTGTGACGGTATGTGCATGGAAAAAGGAATGTTTGTTTGGAGAAATAAAGAATGGTGAAATGCTGTTGAATGAATACGATGAAATTGTGATGAAATGCTGGAATGATTTGCCGCATCGATATTATTACGCGCAACTGGATGAATTTGTAATCATGCCGAACCACGTGCATGGAATTGTGTCATTGTCCAACGTAGGGGCGCAATTCATTGCGCCCTTCAGAACCACCACGATGGAAAAACAGGGCGTCATAAAGAAGGGCGTTATAAATATCGCCCCTACAGAAAACAACAGCGTGAAACAGGGCGAGATGAATCACGCCCCTACGGTTGGTGATATTGTGCGCGGGTTCAAGGCACGATGCACCCATGCTATCAACAAAATTCGTAATTCCACCGCCGTTCCTGTCTGGCAACGGAATTATTACGAACATATAATCCGTGAGGATCAGGAATTGTATGCAATCCGGGAATACATCAGGTACAATCCCTTGAAATGGGATGAAGATGAAGAAAATCAAGAAAGGAATGGGCAGGTTCAAACCAGCCCCCCACATAACTAATGTCTAACGGATCATCTGCAATCGTACAAAAACTCTGGAATTACTGTAATGTCCTTCGGGACGACGGGATGAGCTACGGCGACTATGTCGAACAGCTCACGTATCTGCTTTTTCTCAAGATGGCAGACGAGCGGTCAAAGCCGCCCTATAATCAAAAAAGCCCCATAACTTCCGGCTATGACTGGCAGGGCCTTCTGAAAAAAGACGGTGATAAGCTTTTCGACCATTACCGCCACACACTTGAAGAACTCGGCAAGAAAGGCGGCCTGTTAGGCCTGATCTTTGGCAAGGCGCAAAACAAATTCCAGGACCCTGCCAAGCTCCGCCGTCTGATCGTCGATCTCATCGACAAGGAAAACTGGTCCATCATGAGCGCGGATGTGAAGGGTGACGCATACGAAGGACTCCTTGAAAAGAACGCCCAGGATACCAAGTCAGGCGCAGGACAGTATTTCACACCACGGCCTTTGATCAGGGCCATTGTCGATTGCATGGCCCCCAAGCCAAAGGAAACTATCTGCGATCCTGCCTGCGGGACTGGAGGCTTTCTTCTTGCTGCCCATGATTATATTACCCATCACTTCCCGACCATGACCAAGGACGAAAAGAAGTTTCTCAAGGAAGACGCCCTGCGTGGCTGGGAACTGGTCCACAATACCGCGCGCCTCTGCGCCATGAACATGATGCTCCATGGTATCGGCGGAGAAACACTGCCCTTGATAGTTTCAGATTCCCTTGCATCTGATCCCGGAGACCGATTTGAGATGGTGCTTACGAATCCGCCCTTCGGCAAAAAGAGCAGCACAACCATAATAGGCGCTGACGGGAAGCCATACAAGGAAAAAGAGACGATTGAACGCGACGACTTCTGGGCTACTACTTCGAACAAACAGCTCAACTTTGTCCTGCATGTAAAGACGCTTTTAAAACAGCATGGCCGTGCTGCTATAGTCGTACCTGACAACGTTCTCTTTGAAGGCGGTGCAGGCGAGACAGTCCGCCGCAAACTCCTGCATGAATGCGAAGTACATACATTGTTACGGCTACCGACCGGTCTTTTCTATGCTCAAGGGGTGAAGGCAAATGTCATCTTCTTCGATAAAAAGCCTGCCTCAGAAACGCCCTGGACAAAAAAGCTCTGGATATTCGATTTCAGAACAAACATAGACTTTACACTTAAGACAAATCCGCTTAAACGTGAAGACCTGGACGAGTTCGTCAAATGCTACAACCCTGAAAACAGGCACAAGAGAAAAGCAGCCTGGTCGGAGGAAAAGCCCGAAGGCCGCTGGCGGTCATTCGATTACGAAGAACTGATCAACCGCGACAAAGCAAGTCTCGACATCTTCTGGCTCAAAGACGATAGCCTCGAAGACTCCGACAATCTCCCCGACCCCGGCATCCTCGCCCGCGAAATTGTCGTTGAACTGGAAGCGGCATTGGAACAATTTAGGCTAATTGCAGAGGATTTGGGGGAGAAAACAACGTGAATAAGACAACTCAATATCTCGACGAGCTTTGCTGTCCAATCCTTATTTAATAAACTCCCTAATATTTCCTATGTGCAATCCCAGCCATTCTTTTTTATAGCCTTTATATTCTTCTGACAGCTTTAACGCCTTTTCTTTTAAAGCCTTCAGGTTGATCCTGGAGGAGTCAAGCTTGATGTCGGCAAAGACGACTTCTTTTCTTAAGTCGTTCACAGCAACAAGGTCAATCTCGTTTTGGTTTCCTCTTTCCCAGTAAGTGCCTATCCGGTTATACCTACCGGACTCGGCAAAAACCTGCTGGTAGAAACTCTCAAGGACGCGTCCGGCATAGGTAGAATAGTCCCGGTTGATGATTTCCCTGATATAGTTGAAATTACCTGTCTCAACAGCAGAACGGTTTTTGAATATAAAACGGAACCAGAAGCCAAGAAAATTATCTACTATGCGATACTTCTGGAGTCGTGAGTTGGGTTTTGCATTTATGGGTTTGAGCTTTGCAATCAGCGCATAATCGGTTTCAAGCTTTGCCAGATATGCTCCTGCATGTATTTCAAGTACTGATTCAATCTCTGTTCTGGCAGTCTTGCCGGAGGCGATCAGCTCCAGAATAGAAAAGTACGTGCCGTATTCTTTGCCGAATTCTTCGACAAGAAGGCTCCTGCCTTCATTGAGAAAGGGAGAGTTGTCCTTAAGAATAAAGTCCACCATACCGTCAAATCCAAAGACGTCGTTTGATGCAAGGATATCGAGGTATTTGGGCATGCCTCCGGTTATCGAAAAACAATCGAAAAGTGTCCGGCTGTCAGTGTGTCCATGGTCCTTTAGAACAGCGGACATATCATGGATAGAGAAGGGCCTGAGAAATAATATCCTGTCGGCCCGGCCAAAGAGGGGTTCCTTCGATTCCTCGAAGATCTTATGCATCAGGGAATAGACCGAGCCGATACAGATTACGTTGAGCCTGCAGGATGATTTATTTACATCCCAAAGGTGCTGAATGTCTGAGTAGACTGAGGGATTGATATTATAAAACTCCTGAAATTCATCAATGATCAACGTGAAACGTTCCTTTCTTGCGTACTCAATAAGCAGCAGAAAGATCTCTTTGAAGGTCTTTATCTCTCCTATGACAGGAATAGAAAAGATTTTTCTGATCTCTTCAAGATATTCCATGCAGAGCAGATGCTCTGATTTTTTTGAAACAAAGAGATAGAGGTGTTTGTGTTTGCGTGCGAATTCCAGTGCCAGCATGGTCTTTCCGACCCGGCGGCGCCCGGTAATGACCGTCAATCTTGCAGTCGTGTCGGACTGATCGTAAAGCTTTGTCAGTTCCAACAGTTCGTTATTGCGGTTATAGAATTTCATTTTGTACATATAGAGTAATGGTCATTACGGTAATTAACATTACAATGAAAGGAGCCGAAAAATCAAACACTCCTTCTCGACGACGTTTTATCCAAAGTACCGGAAATTTTGAGAAATAGCCGCTTTTTTGATGGTATACTTTTCAATAGAGTTCTCTTATAATGAAGCAGGCAGAAGTACTAATGGGAGCGGTGACAAGAAATTAAGACATGAAATTCTTTCTCCGGTTTTCAACACCTTTGACTATTGTGCTCTTCTATGCAGTCCTCTCAATCCTATGGTCTGTTGCGAATCATCAAATACTTCTTCCCCTTGTCGGTGATCTGTTAAATTTTGTCAGGGTCGACCTCTTCACGGATGTCTTGTTTGTCTTTATCGCCTCCCCGGCTCTTTATTATATTATCCACCGCTATATCCATAATCAGAAGAAGATTGAACAGGCGCTCATAAGCAGTGAAAACCGTTATCGCAGCTTGTTCAGGAATGCGCCGGTCGGCGTGTTCCACTATGATACTCACTTGAGGATTACTGAATGTAATGACCGTTTTGCCAGGATACTTCAGTCTGAAAGGGAACGGCTCCTTGGGCTGGATATGAACTTGCTGAAAGACCGTTCAGTAATTCCGGTGCTCCTCAGCGCACTTGAAGGCAAAGAGGACATCTTCGAGGGGTTCTATCGCGCCACATTCAGCCCAGCAGAGGTCTGGATATCCATGCGCACTGCCCCTGTCTTCGGCCAGACCGGTTTGGTTGAGGGCGGTATGGCCATGGTGGAAGATATCTCAGAACGCAAAAAGGCAGAAGCCCAGATTTTCCAGATCAAACAGGACTGGGAGGACACCTTCAATACCATTACGGACATGATAACCATTCACGATGCAAATTTCGATATCATTCGGGCCAATACTTCTGCCCAAAAGATATTAGGGCTGCCTTTTCTTGAATCGGCAAAGGCAAAATGCTATGCGTTTTACCATGGCACGGAATGTCCGCCCGCAGAATGCCCAAGCTGTCAGAGCCTGAAAACAGGCGAGCTCTCAATAGTGGAGATCTTCGAACCCCATTTGAATATGTTTATCGAGATCACGGCCATTCCACGCTTTGACAACAGCGGAAAGATTGCGGGGCTGATTCATGTTGTCAGGGACATCTCCGAACGGAAAAAAGCCGACGAACACCTTCAGGAGCAGAAACGTTTTTCAGAAAACCTGATCCAGAACTCTGCTGTAGCGACCTTTGTCCTTGATTCGCAGCATAAAGTACTTCTCTGGAATAAGGCATGCGAAGAACTCACGGGCATGCCTGCAGCCGCGATGATCGGAACAGATGACCACTGGAAGGCCTTTTATGACCGTCGCAGGCCTTGCCTGGCTGACATTATTATGAATAAGGACTTCTCCAGTATGGCGACCCTGTATCAGACGTATGGGAAATCACCCCTGATATCCAGCGGCCTGCATGCGGAGAGATGGATCACCAATCTTGGAGGCAAGGACAGATATATAATTTTTGACGCTGCGCCAATTTATAACAGCAAAGATGAACTGGTAGCCTCGGTCGAAACCCTTCAGGACATTACAGAGATAAGAAAACTTGAAGACCAGTTAAAGCAGGCCCAGAAAATGGAAGCTATAGGACAACTCGCCGCAGGCATAGCTCATGATTTCAATAATATTCTCACCGCCATAATCGGGTACGGGACAATGCTCCAGATGAAATTGGACAAAAATGACCTTTCAATGCCCTATTTGGAACAGATCCTCTCCGCAGCCGGCAAAGCCACTACTCTTACGCACAGCCTCCTGGCCTTCAGCAGAAAACAGATCATCAACCCCCAGGCCGCTGACCTGAATGATATTGTGAGAAGTGTTGCAAAACTCCTTTCCCGGCTGATTGGCGAGGATATCGAACTAAGATTAAATCTGCTGCAGACAGCCCTCCCGGTTAGGGTAGACATCGGTCAGATCGACCAGGTGTTGATGAACCTTTGCAGCAATGCGCGGGATTCCATGCCTGACGGCGGGTTTATTTCAATCGAAACAGATTATATTGAACTTACTGAACTGAATCTCGCGGATCATCCATTTATGATAGCCGGGCCGTACGCCATCCTCTCCTTGTCAGACACCGGCGAGGGCATGGATGAAAAAACAATAGAGAAGATTTTTGAACCTTTTTTTACCACAAAAGAAATGGGAAAAGGGACGGGCCTTGGACTTTCCATTGTATATGGAATTATAAAGCAGCATAACGGCTACATTACAGTTTACAGCGAGCAGGGAAACGGAACGACGTTCAGGATATATCTCCCACTGACGCGCCGAGACGCACTGAAAGAAGACGCCCAAAAATCTGTGGATCCGCCACAAGGAGGCAAGGAGTGTATTCTCATAGCCGAAGATGATCCCCAGGTCAGGGCGTTGACCGGCAAGATACTCGATGATTTCGGCTATCAGGTGCTCATTGCTGCTGATGGAGAAGAGGCGGTCAATGTTTTTTTGGCCAACATTGACCATATCGATCTGGTTATTCTCGATGTGATTATGCCCAAACTAAACGGTATGGCGGCATTAGATCGTATGCGCAGTATCAAGCCTGACATCAGAGCGCTCTTTACAAGCGGATATACAGCAGATGTAATACACAAAAAGGGGATATTGGACAAGGGGCTGAATTACCTTTCCAAGCCATTGGCTCCTGAGGTCCTTCTCAGGAAAATCAGGAACATCCTGGATGCCGGCTGAGCTGTTCTTTTTCACCGGCCTGAAAATGAAAAAGGCCCTTTCCCCTGCCAAGCTCCTTGTGACATGCAGCAATACATGCTCCGCAGTTGACGCAGGATATGTCGCGTTTGTTCATCCTGGGTAACACGTTCATAAAACAGGCTTTTTCGCATCCCCTGCAGTTCGTACATTCTTCTAACCTGCCTGCGTCCATCCGTATCCGCAGAGACACCGGGCTGACCCACCCGAAGAGCATCTGCATCAAGCCAGCGGCGCATACATACTTGCAGAGAGAATGCCTTATGAATATAGAGGTGATCAGCATATAGATCGAAACGCCGATGATACCGGCCTTAACACCAAAGGTAAAGTCCCAGTTGACAATCTGGCTCCAGATAGTCTTTGGGGCCACAAGATAGCCGGTCAACGCTGCGCCTCCAAACAATGGCAGGCCCACAATACTTACTATCGTTATCAATATATAGAGTGCTCTCCTGCTGCCTGAAGCCCTATGCCCATTCGAGCTTTTCCCAAAAAGGACTCTCCTGCCGGTCAGTCTCAGGGTCAGATGGTCTGCAAGCTCAAAGAGCGTGCCCTCAGGACATAACCAGCCGCAAAAAAGCCTCCCGGTCAAAAAACCCAGCAGGGGAAATATGGCAAGAAACACCAACCACGGCAGGATCGCCTTTAAAAAAAACTGAAGGGCCACATGGGAAGCCCCACTCAGGCTGTGGTCTGCATAAAAGGTCTGTTTCAGCCCCAGACCCCAGATCTGACCGAAGATAATCAGCTCCTTTGTGGCAGTATCGTACCTGAAGATATTCAGCACTGGCATAAGGAAAACAAGAAGGATAAAAGATATTTGGGTTATTCTTCTGTACGTTATGATATTCATGATATGACTTTACCAGTTGGCAGTGTCAGACGCCATGATTTTGATCATATTGACTGGGAAATAATGAGGGGGAGGCTGCCTCCTTGATTGGAGGGGACGGAGGCAGCCTCTGGGGACAATTTTAATATACTACAAAGTACTTTATTTTTCCAAGAAATATTTTACCTGTCAGATACTGCCGCTACTGCAGGAGCAGGCTCCTTGCCGAGCTTAAAGAAGTCAACTACAAATATACCTACTCCGATCAGGAAACCAACGCCAAATATGGCCCGCAGCACCCAGAACCAGAGGTTATAGTTGGCCTTCACAGCGACATAATCAAGCCCCATAAGCCTCTCCATATAGACCTGGACCATACCCGCGCCGGTAATCGTAAGCACAATGAATACCATAGAGATGGTCATCCACCAGAACGACTGAAAAGCCCGTGATGCATTGAAGGCCTTCACACCCCGGATCGCAGGCAGCGTTATATATATCATGGAGAGCACAAGCAGCACATAAGCGCCATAGAAAGCCAGATGTCCGTGGGCTGTTGTTATCTGCGTGCCATGTGTCCACTTGTTTATCTGGGGCAGAGTGTGGATAACTCCCCAAAGCCCTGCGCCAACGAAATTGAATATTGCATGGGCAACAGTATAATAGAGACCCGCCCGGTTTTCGACATTCCGCGCATCTCTGGTCGTTCTGAAGGCGTCCCAGACCATAAAAAGAAGAGGAACAGGCTCAAGGGAGCTGAAAATACCGCCCACCCATAGCCAGTAGGAAGGCGTACCAATCCAGTAGTAGTGGTGCCCGGTGCCGAGGATGCCGGTGAACATGACAAACCCTACTTCTATATACATCCATTTTTCAACAACCTCTCGTTTTGCTCCAACTACCTTCATGAGCATAAAGGCAAGAAGGGCGCCTGCGATGACCTCCCATGCTCCTTCAACCCAGAGATGCACAACCCACCACCACCAGAACTGGTCCTTCACCATACTCTTGGTATAGAACATGCCGGGCAGATACATAAGAGCCAGGACCAATAAGCCGCCAAGAAGCGTACCCTGGATGCCGGTCCATTTCTTTGTCTTGAGCATGGTCATGAAATTAACAAAGAGAAACAGCAGAACTGAGACCACGATCAGCGCATCAGCCCAGCGCGGGGCCTCGATATATTCCCTGCCCTCATTAAGCGGAGTCATGCCCATGATCGGGCTGTTTGCCTGGGGGTTGATCCCCATCCAGATATATCCAAGGATTACAGCAGTCACTGCTACGACAGTTGCCCAAAACTGGAACTTCGCAAGCGGCAGGCCCCAAAGCTCTGTTTCAGACTCCTCCGGCACTACATAATAGGTCGCGCCCATCATCCCCACAAGTAGCCATACAACCATGGCATTGATATGCAGGGTCCTGACTGTGTTGAAATTCAGGATAAAGAAGCCCGGCCAGATAAACTGCAATGCTGCGATAATCCCTACAACCACCTGGACGAGGAACAGCACAACTGCAAAGGTATAAAAGTATTCGGCTATCTTTTGACTTTGATATTTTAAGCTCATTTCCCCACCTCCTATTTCAGCGAAAGCATGTAATCAGTTAGTTTTTCTATGTCAGCGTCAGGGGCTTCAACCTTTGGCATGGGTGACTCAGGAACAAATGCCTTCGGCTCCTTGAAATGACCTGCAAGCCATACTCTGTCTCTCTTTGCCCCGACTGTGGTCAGGTCAGGGCCTGTTGTGCCGCCTATGCCGTTGATCGTGTGGCAGGCTGAACAGCCCAGGGACTGATAGAGTCTCTGTCCTTCTGTCAACTCCCTGCCTGCAACTCCGCCTGCAGTTGCCAAAATGGGCTTGGGCGGCCAGTTATTGGTATCTACCTTAGAGGTCCATTCGAGGAATGTGATGATATTGTCAGCCTCGTCCGGTTTGATGCCGAGTTTAGGCATTGACGCGTTGGGATTAGCGGATTTAGGATCCATCAGGAACTGCTTCAAATACCCCTTTGGTTTGTTCACTGTTGTCTTGGTCAAATCAGGCGCAAAGTATGAACCGTTTCCAAAGATCGTGTGGCAACCGATACAGTCATACTTATGCCATACCATCTTTCCGGCATTCACCTGTTCAGTGATCTCCGGGGCCCTTTTGTCCAGCTTGCCCATGGTGTCATAGGTTAGCCCGAGAAAAATGGCAAAGAAGAAGAGACTGCCAAAGATAAAAAGATTTCTTGCAGCTTTGTTGGTCATCTGAACACCTCCTTTTAGATTCTGGGTTCACTCTACCACAATCCAGACTAATGTTTTATGATTGAAATCATACATAGAGGCCAAAGGGACCGGAAAAGGCAGTACAGAGGCAAAAAATTCCTGAAGATTCATATAAAACCTGCAAATTCTCATTAATAGTTAGTTTATTGACAATAACCGGTTTTTCATATATTTTAGTCATATGGCCGCCAAATTAGGACAAATATTGATTGCCTCAAGTATTATTTCTGAAGACCAGTTGAAACAGGCCCTAATGGTCCAGAAAAAGGAAGGGGGCAGGCTTGGGACAAACCTTGTTAAGCTTGGGTTTGTTACAGAAGAAAGGCTTGTCGCTTTTTTAAGCAAGCAGTATGGCGTCCCTGCAATAAATCTTACAGACTATAAAATCGAATCTGCCGTGCTTAAACTCGTGCCGGCTGAAATGGCAAAAAAGTACCTCATTATGCCTGTTGCCCGTGTCGGAGCTACCTTGACCATAGCCATGGCAGACCCTTCCAATGTTTTTGCTATAGATGATGTCAAATTTATGACCGGCTATAATGTTGAGGTTGTAGTTTCAAGCGAAAGCGCAATTATCAGCGGCATCACAGGTTACTACCTTGGCAAGGGAGAAAATGTCCTTGCAAAGACAACGGCCTCACAACAGTCTTCTTCCATGCTGCATGCCAAGGATTATACCCTGACTGATGACGATCTTGCCCAGGGCGCCGGTTTTGATGCTCCTTCCTTTGATGAAGGGCCGAGCGTCAGCGTTGAAGATTTCGACCAGATTGTGGGCAGCGCACTTGATGGAGTGGATATCCTTGAGGAAAAGGAAGATGCAGAAATAGTAAGAGAGGTTGAGGCCCCGATTGTAAAACTCGTAAATGGAATATTTGTCAATGCGATCAAGTCAGGAGCCAGTGATATACATATTGAACCGTATGAACAGTCCCTCAGGGTGCGCTATCGCGTTGACGGAGTGATGTATACAGTCATGAACCTGCCCACAAAAATCCGGGCAGCGCTTACCTCAAGAATAAAGATCATGTCCAAGCTGGATATTGCCGAGCGAAGACTGCCGCAGGACGGAAGAATCAAGCTGAAACTCGGCAAAAAGCGTGATATCGATTTCCGCGTTTCAGTCCTTCCCTGTCTGTTTGGCGAAAAGACCGTCCTTAGGTTGCTGGATAAGGGCAACCTTGAGGTAGATCTCACCAGGCTGGGATTCGAACAGGCTGCGCTTGATGATTTCATGGCTGCCCTTGATAAACCGTATGGTATGATCCTCGTCACTGGCCCCACCGGCAGCGGCAAGACCACAACGCTGTATTCCGCTCTAAACCACCTCAATAAGGTCAACACAAATATTATGACTGCGGAGGACCCGGTTGAATTTAACTTTATGGGTATCAACCAGGTCCAGGTCAGGGAAGAGATAGGCCTTTCCTTTGCCGCAGCCCTGCGGTCGTTTCTCAGACAGGACCCCGACATTATTATGGTGGGAGAGATTCGTGACTTTGAGACAGCGGAAATCGGCGTCAAGGCTGCGCTTACCGGCCATCTTGTCCTGAGTACCCTTCACACAAATGATGCGCCCGGAACTGTGAGCAGGCTCCTGAATATGGGTATTGAGCCCTTCCTTGTTTCATCTGCCGTTATCCTGATCCTTGCTCAGAGACTTGCGAGGAAGGTCTGCAATCAGTGCAGGGTTGATGAGCAGGTGCCGCTCCAGGCCCTTGTTAAAATAGGTTTTTCAGAGGAAGAAGCCCGGAAGATCAAATGTTTTAAAGGCAAAGGGTGCCCTACATGCAATAACTCTGGATATAAGGGAAGAATTGCCCTCTACGAGGTCATGCTTGTAAAGGACGAAATCAAAGAACTGATACTTGAGGGGGCCTCAGCCGCTGAAATCAAAAAGACAGCTGTTCGGCTCGGCATGAAGACATTAAGGATGAGCGGATTGACTAAAATAGCAGAAGGCATAACCACAGTGGAAGAAGTGCTTCGTGTCACGTTCGGAGACTAAAGGAGATTTTCATGGCAACGATTTATGACCTTCTGAAAGTCATGATAGAAAAGGGGGCATCCGACCTGCATATAACAACAGGAAGCCCTCCGCGGCTCAGGGTTGACGGCAAGCTCATCCCCCTTGACTTTCCTCAACTCACACCGGTCGAAACAAAGTCATTATGTTACAGCATTCTTGCTGATGCGCAGAAACATAAATTCGAAGAGAACAATGAACTTGACCTGTCGTTTGGAGTAAAGGGATTAAGCAGGTTCAGAGGAAATATCTTTATGCAGCGCGGGGCCGTTGCCGGGGCCTTCAGGACAATCCCCTTTGAGATCAGGTCTTTCCAGGACCTCGGGCTCCCTGAGATCGTAAATGATCTGGTAAAAAAGCCCAGAGGCCTCATCCTGGTAACAGGACCGACAGGCAGCGGCAAATCTTCAACACTCGCAGCAATGGTCGACAGGATAAATTCGGAGCGCTACGACCATATTATTACAATTGAAGATCCGATCGAATACCTTCATGCCCATAAGAAATGCCTGATCAATCAAAGAGAGGTTAATGCCGATACAGTGTCATTCAAGGCGGCCCTCAGGTATGTCCTGAGGCAGGACCCGGATGTGGTGCTGATCGGTGAGATGAGAGACCTCGAGACCATAGAGGCAGCGCTTTCCGTGTCGGAAACAGGCCATCTTACCCTTGCGACACTCCATACCAATTCTGCTGTGCAGACCATCAACCGTATCATAGACGTGTTCCCGCCTCACCAGCAGGAACAGATACGCGTACAGCTTTCATTTGTTCTCGAAGGGGTCCTCTCTCAGCAGTTGATCGCCAGAAAATCCGGCAAGGGCAGGGCGCTTGCTGTCGAATTGCTCGTTCCGAATCCTGCTATCAGGAACCTGATACGCGAAGACAAGATCCATCAGATATATTCCATGATGCAGACAGGGCAGGCAAAATTCGGCATGCAGACCATGAACCAGTCGCTGATTGAGCTCTATTCAAAAGGCTATATTTCTTATGAGGACGCGGTGGCCAGATCTTCGGTCCCGGATGAATTGATCCAGATGTTGCAGAGAATGAGCGCTGCTCCCTCTGCTCGCGGGAGGTAATGGATAATGGCAACGATTTTTGAATGGTCAGGCAAGACAAGCAAGGGCTTGATCGAAACAGGTGAGCTTTCGGCAAACTCAAAAGAGGAGATTATTTCCATCCTCAGAAAGAAAAATATCACTCCGACCCTGATCAGGCCAAAGGGAAAGGCAGCTTCATTCGGCAGTAAGCTTTCGTTCGGCGGCGGAGTAAAAGACAAGGATATTGTTGTTTTTTCACGACAATTTGCCACTATGATCGATGCCGGGCTGCCGCTTGTCCAGGCGCTGGATATTCTTTCCACCCAGGTTGAAAACAAGTCCCTGGCAAAGGCCCTGACAACCATAAAGGGTGACGTTGAAGCGGGCTCGACCTATGCCGATGCCCTAAGAAAACATCAGAAGATTTTTTCAGATCTTTACGCCAATATGGTCGCTGCGGGCGAATCAGGCGGTATTCTCGATACGATATTAAACAGGCTTGCAGCTTATATTGAAAAGTCCATGAAGCTCAAGAAAAAAGTCAAAGGCGCCATGATTTATCCTATAGTTGTTTCAACGATAGCAATCGGCGTCATTGCCGTCATTATGGTCTTTGTTGTTCCTACCTTTGCCAAAATGTTCGCATCCTTCGGCGGACAGCTTCCTGCCCCTACCCGGCTGGTCATGTCAATGAGCAGCTTTATCGCAGGACTGGGAGGGCTTATTGTTGTCATCCTGCTTGTTGCTGCCGTTGTCGCTTTTGCCCAGATCCGCAAGACTGAAGGCGGCAAAAAAGCAACCGACGCCATATTTCTAAAGCTGCCTATTTTCGGCATACTTCTGAAAAAAGTTGCTGTGGCAAAATTTACCAGAACACTTGGCACGCTGATCAGCAGTGGTGTTCCGATTCTTGACGGCCTTGAAATAACAGCGAAAACCGCGGGCAACAAGGTCATCGAACATGCGGTTATGGACGTGCGTCAGGCGGTCTCCGAAGGCAAGACACTTGCCGAACCTCTTATGAAGAGCAGGGTCTTCCCGCCGATGGTCACGCATATGATCGCAGTAGGCGAAGCCACGGGAGCGCTTGACGTGATGCTTTCCAAGATTGCCGACTTCTATGATGATGAAGTCGACAGCGCTGTTTCCAACCTTACATCCATGATGGAACCCATGCTCATGGTCTTTCTCGGCGGCGCTGTCGGGTTTATCGTCATTGCCATGTATCTCCCTATATTCAAGCTCATCACACTGGTTAAATAAGGTTGGTGGCTAAAGCTGCCTTGATTTCCAGACTCAAGGCCCTGATAGGATTCAGGGCCTTGTTTGTGAGTCTTTTCCTGGGGTCGGCCTTTGTCTTTAAAATAGACCTGTTTGCCGATCCAAGGGCAATTTCCCTCTTTATCATCACACTCTATGTCCTGACCATTATTTATGCTCTTCTCATAAACAGGATCAAACGGCTTCTCCTGTTTGCGTATGTCCAGATGGCGCTCGATCTGGCAGCTGAGATAGCGCTTATTTTTCTGACCGGTGGAATAGAAAGCTGGTTTTCCTTCATGCTGATTCTTACAGTCCTTTCAGCCGGTATCATGCTCAATAGAAAGGCCGGCTATATCATGGCAAGCATAGGCAGTATCCTCTATGGGGCGCTTCTTGACTTTCAGTTTTATCGCCTCATTCCTGTTGCCTATGCCGGGGAAATACATGAAGGTCAATTTTTTTATAATATCTTCATCCACACGGTATCGCTGTACGGAACTGCATACCTTGCAGGATATCTTTCCTCCAATCTTGAAAGGGCCGAGGAAAAACTTGAGCAGAAAGACAGTTATCTCAGGGACCTCGAGTTTTTTAATATGAAGGTCATCGAGAGCCTGCCCAGCGGACTATTTACAACGGACAGTGAAGGGCAGGTCCTCATTTTCAACAGGGCAGCTGAAAAGATCACCGGCATGGAAAAAGATAATATCATCGGCAGTAAAATAGAGACTGCATTACCGTTTCTTGAAAATTCCATAAGACAGGGCAGGACAGAGGAGGTCGTGCGTCTCCCTGACGGGGGGAAAAAGGTCGTCGGCATCACCATCTCCGTACTCCGGGACATCAGCGGCAACAAAACGGGGTTCATCGGTATTTTTCAGGACCTGACCCAGCTCAAGGAGCTTGAATCCGAGATGAAGAATAAAGAGAAATTGGCAGCGATCGGCGAACTGTCGGCGAATATTGCGCATGAGATCAGAAATCCCCTTGCTTCCCTCAGAGGTTCAATAGAGATGCTGAGAGAAGGGAAGATCCCTGAGAAGCACCGGGAAAAGCTTATGGATATTGCTATCGGAGAGATGGAACGGCTCAACAGCATTGTCACGGATTTTCTCACCTATTCGAGGCCAAAGCCCCTGGACATTCAGGCAACGGACCTGAGCGCACTCGTAAGCGACACACTGGAGCTCCTGAGAAACACTGTCCATGGCAGCGGCAATATCATTGTCAGGCTGTTAAACAGCGAAGAAATATATGCGGCTGTCGACCCCATGAAAATCAGACAGGTCTGCTGGAATCTCGGAATCAACGCTGTGGAGGCGATGGAAAATGGCGGGCAACTGATAGTATCCATAAGGGCCTCTGAGGACAAGGTATCCATATTATTTTCGGACACAGGGCCGGGCATGACAGTGGAGAAGGTTGGAAAAATATTTTATCCTTTCTATACAACCAAAGAGACCGGCACAGGCCTGGGGCTGTCGATTGCATACAGGATCATTGAAGAGCACCAGGGCAGACTTGAGGTGAAGAGCGCTCCCGGTGCCGGCACAACCTTTGAGATAATATTGCCGAGGACATATGGAAAATAAAGGCCGCATACTTATTGTCGAGGATGAAAAGAGTATGAGGGAAGTGTTGAAGATACTTCTTGAAGAAGAGGGGTATGAAACAGCGTCAGCACCGGAAGGCCTTGAGGCGATCGAAAAGCTTCAGCAGGACATCTTTGATATTGTAATTACGGATATCAATATGCCCAAAGCGGACGGCTTTGAGGTGCTAAGAAAGGTGAAAGAGATGTCGCCTTCGACCATGGTAATCATGATCACTGCCTTTGGCACTGCAGAGTCGACGATTGAGGCAATGAAACTTGGGGCCTACGATTATATTCACAAGCCCTTCAAGATCGACGAAATACGCCTTATTGTCGGCAAGGCCATTGAAAAGAAACGTCTCAGTGAGGAACTGGACCTTCTGAGGGAAAAAATCGGGACCAGATACAGGCTTGAAAATATTATCGGCAAGAGCCCGAAGATGCAGGAACTCTTCAGGCTGATACCAAAGATCGCACAGAGCAGCTCTACAGTGCTGATTACAGGAGAGAGCGGCTGCGGTAAAGAACTCGTTGCGGCAGCCATGCATAATCTGAGTCCGAGGAAGCAAAGAAACTTTGTGACCATCAACTGTGCCACGTTCCCTGAAGGGTTGCTGGAGTCGGAGCTTTTCGGCCATGTAAGAGGCGCCTTCACAGGTGCGGTTTATAATAAGGAAGGGCTTTTTGAGATCGCGGACAAAGGTACTATTTTCCTTGATGAAATAGCGGAAATGCCTTCTTCTCTTCAGTCAAAACTGCTGCGTGTGATCGAAAACGGGACGTTCAGGAGGGTGGGAGGCATAACGGATATCAGGGTGGATGCCCGCGTATTGTCAGCCACCAACAAGTCTCTGCCGGATGTAATCGCAGCCGGCAGTTTCAGGGAAGATCTTTTTTACCGGCTGAACGTCATCCCTCTTCATCTGCCGCCTCTGAGGGAGAGGACTGAGGACATCCCCCTGCTGCTGGAACATTTCCTGAGGAAGTATGCCTCAGATACAAGAAGATTCTCTCCTGAAGCTCTACGCCTTCTTATTAAATATCCATGGAAGGGCAATGTGCGCGAGCTTGAAAATATGGTTGAACGCACTGTTTTGCTCTCAGACCGGGAAGTTATCATTCCCGATGATCTGCCTGATGAAGTCTTTAGAGCAGCCAGTCCGGTCAGCCCCCTTCCGGATATTGGAGATGCAGGCGTGGAGCTTGAAAAGATCATGGAAGAGATCGAAAAGGGTTACCTGCTGAAATCCCTGTCCATAGCAAACGGCGTGAAGATGGACGCGGCAAAACTTCTTAACCTCTCATTCCGGTCCTTCAGGCACAGACTTCATAAATACGGAATAAAATGATAGCATATATTCCATGAAACTCGGCGAAGCATTGGTCAAAGGCAGTGTCATTACAACAGATCAGCTCAGGCAGGCCCTTGAGCGGCAGGTTATTTTCGGCGGCAGAATAGGGACGAATATCGTAGAGCTCGGATATATGAATGAGGGCGATATGCTCTCTTTTTTAGGAACATATTTCAAATCGCCTCCAGTGAGGATTGCCGATCTCAGAGAGATAGACGCTGAAGTCATTGCAATCATCAGTGCAGCCCTTGCCGAAAAGTACAAGGTAGTGCCGCTCAGAAAGGACCGCAACAGGCTGCATGTGGCAATGCTCGATCCCAGGGAATTTGCCAGCGTTGACGAGCTGCGCTTTCTTACAGGGTTTGACATCATTCCATCTGTAATAACCGAACTGAGGCTGCTTTACTGCCTTGAGAAGTATTACGGCATAAAGAGAGACCTCCGTTATATCAGCGTCATCGGCAGGGATGAGGCGTCGGATGAGAAAAAGCCGGAAGACAACAGTCAGCGGCTGCTCAAGGTAAAGGAGCAGTTTGCAGCAGTGCGGCAGAAGGAAGAAGTCATCGGCATTCTTCTGCATGAGACCAGGGCCATTGCATCCCGCGCAGCTGTTTTTCTTTGCAAGGGAGACGTCGTTGCAGGCTGGAAAGCGCAGGGGATGAGTGTCGACAAATTCGAGATTTCGGCTGACAGGCAGTCCATATTTTCAGAAGTGCTCGGCAGAAAGGCCTGCTACAGGGGCCCGCTGCTGAAGATACCAGGCAATGAGTCTCTCATGGAACGTCTCAATGGGGCCCCCCAGGATTGCTGCATGATTCCAATTACAATAAGGGAAAAGGTCGTGGGCCTGCTCTACGCCGACAACGGCAATACAGCAGTGCTTGATGCCGGACTTGGATATATCAACAGCGTTGTTTCCATGGCCGTCATAGGCTTTGAGCTTGTGATCCTGAGGAAAAAGCTCTTTGACCTATAGCCGTATCCGCTGCCTGCCGGTGTAAATATTCATCCTGTCCCCCCGCGCAAAGCCTATCAGGGTCAGCCCGGCATGCTGCGCTATCTTGACAGAAAGGCTGGTCGGGGCCGCCCTGCTGATGATCACAGCTATCCCGCAACGCGCGCACTTTGTTACAATCTCCGAGGAAAGCCTGCCGCTGGCAAGCATGATCTTTCCTGAAAAAGAGATGTCTTCAAGGAGGGCGTAGCCGATCACCTTGTCAACAGCGTTATGCCGGCCTATGTCCTCTGCAAAGACAAGCATGCCACGGTTGTCGGCAAGCGCCGCGCTGTGTACTCCTCCAGTGGCTTTGTATCCCTCTGACCTTTTCTGAAAATCCCTGTACATTTCCCTGATGTCCGTAAGATGAAAGACCGTTGAATCCGCAAGCTTTTCTTCCGGAAGCTTCCTGTTGAGGCTGAAGCCTCCGGCACATCCTGATGTAATGGTCTTTTCTCCCTCTGCTATTTCACCCGTTGCTGGAATATCAACATTGATTTCATCACCATATTCGATTGAAAGTCTTTCAGCGCACCAGCCGCCGGAGATAAGGCCTTCGTTAAAGACCACGCCGACAACAAACTCCCTGATCATGCTGGGACTACAGTAAAGACTGAGCGCGTGACAGCCGTTTACCGATATCCGTACTTTTTTTTCGACAGCGACAAAATCCTCGATCTCCTCAGCCGAAGCTTCCCTTATTTTCAATACAGTTACCTTGCTGGATACATCCATAGCTTATTCTTCCTGAAGCCTTTCTTTCTTTTTATTCCTTGTACCGTGAAATGTCAGCGCCAAGGGCTATCAACTTTTCCTCGAGCTTTTCATATCCTCTGTCAAGATGGTAAATCCTTTTTACTGTTGTTTCTCCCTCAGCTGCAAGCGCGGCCACTATCAAAGAAGCGCTTGCCCTCAGGTCCGTTGCCATAAGAGGCGCTCCCTTCAGCGCCCTGACGCCCCTGATTGTAGCTATTCTACCTTCAGTCGTAATGTCCGCGCCCATTCTCCTTAGTTCTGCCACATGCATGAACCTGTTTTCAAATATCTTCTCAGAGATCACGCTTGCGCCTTCGGCAACGCACATCATCGCCATGAGTTGTG
Organism: Thermodesulfovibrionales bacterium; assembly: GCA_020056455.1. Classification (GTDB taxonomy): domain Bacteria; phylum Nitrospirota; class Thermodesulfovibrionia; order Thermodesulfovibrionales; family UBA6898; genus UBA6898. The sequence goes on along the minus strand of JAGVHR010000139.1, from coordinate 10,104 downwards.
CCTGCATATCAGTAGGAAAGCCGGGATATGGCATGGTCATAGTGCTCACCGCAGCCAACCTTCGTGGACCTGTCGCCCGGATGCCGTTGACAGCCGGCCTGAACACCATGCCGGCGTCTTTCAGTTTGTTTATAACAGCATCAAGATGGTCCGGCCTGCACGCATTAATGACAATATCTCCGCCGGTTATGCCCGCAATAGCCAATAAAGTCCCTGCTTCGATCCTGTCAGGGATTACAGTATGTCTGAGCGGAGTCAGCGCGCTTACGCCTTCGATCTCGATTAGGCCCTCGCCTGCCCCTTTGATCCTTGCACCCATGGATATCAGGGCATCAGCAAGATCAACGACCTCGGGCTCGCGTGCAGCATTTTCGATGAGCGTTTTGCCCTCTGCAAGCACTGCTGCCATCATAATATTTTCCGTGCCGGTCACTGTAGGCATGTCAAAACAGATGGCAGCGCCTTTCAGCTTCTTTGCCCTTGCTATCACATAACCGGAATCAAGCGTTATTGTAGCGCCCATCTTTTCAAGGCCCATGAGATGCAGGTTTATCGGACGCGCCCCTATTGCGCACCCGCCGGGCAGCGAGACCTTTGCCCTGCCAAGCCTCGCAACAAGAGGGCCTAACACAAGCACTGATGCGCGCATGGTGCTGACCAGGTCATAGGGCGCTTCAAAATTTTTTATTGAGGAACAGTCAAGTATTGCGTTGTTATTTTCGAGATGAAAACCTGCGCCCAGGTTTGCTATAAGCCTACCCATGGTAGAGACGTCCCTGAGATGAGGAACGTTGCTCAGCAGATGTTCTCCTGGCGCAAGAAGGGTCGCAGCCATAATCGGTAATGCCGCGTTTTTCGATCCGCTGATTGTTACCGAGCCCTTGAGTCTTTTCCCGCCTCTGATGACAAGCTTGTCCAGTTCCGCCTCCAGGTATATCTGATCAGTTATTCTAATACAAAAGAGTTGATTTGGCACAGGACAAATGTGGTATATTCGTAACCATGAGAGAATTTATTATTTACCAGGATGATGACGGAGCCTGGGTTGCCGAAGCCAAAGAATTGCCCGGCGTACATATGAAAGGCAGGACACAGCAGGAAGCTCTCGATAAGATACAGACGGCTGTGAAGATCTATAATCCCTGCAGGTGCGGGGATTGAGGGAATAGCAGGGGACATAAACCCGGCTACTTTTCTGCCTTCAGAATCCTTTTGATTCCTGCATAGTCTGTTATGACCGAAATGTCTTTAAACCCTTGCCTCTTTGCGAATTTCAGAACTTCTTCTGCCTGTCCGTAGCCAAGTTCGAAAAAGATTAATCCGCCTGCCTTTAAGTATTCCCCGGCTGATAAAAGTATGGCCCGGTAAAAGTCCATGCCGTCCTCCCCTCCGTCGAGCGCTTCAACAGGCTCCCAGTCCCTTATCTCCTGCTGCAGGGTATCAAGCTCTTCCCGTCTTATATATGGGGGGTTGGATATAATGAGATCAAAGGTCATGCCCTTTACAGGGCCAAAGAGCGGTCCCTGAATAAAAGTCACATTCTGAAGGCCGTTGTCTGCGGCATTCCTTTTTGCAAAGGCAAGGGCCTTACCCGAGATGTCCGTCCCATACACCTTCGCTCCGGTAAATTCCTTTGCAAGCGCCAGGGCAATGCAACCGCTGCCGGTACAGAGATCAAGAAAAGACAGCGGCAGATGACAGGCAGAAGATGACGAATCAGGGACCACGGGTCTATCCGGTTGGCTTCCTGCTTCCGGCTTCTTGCTTCTGACCGCCTTTACCGCTTCTTCCACAAGCAGTTCCGTCTCAGGCCGGGGAATTAATACGCCCTTGCCGACCTTTACGGCAAGCCCTGCAAATTCAACCTGCCCGATGATATACTGAACAGGTTCACCTTTCAGCCTGCGTTGAAGCAGTCGACTGACCCTTGCAGAAATCAGCCTCCCTGTCTCAGGATTATTCACATACGCAGCAAGTCGTTCCAGGCCTGCGGCATGAAATACGAGCATCTCCGCATCAGAAAGAGCATCGTCAATACCTGCCTCCTCCAGAGATCGGATTGTTTTTCTTAACAGCTCAAGGACCCGCATGGATATTTCCTATTGTCTCCTTAATGTATCACCCTGATATAATCCGCGCCTTCAAAGGTCGTCGCTCCAACAGTCCCTGTGACAGTTATCTTTACCTTGTCGCCGCTCGGCAGGCGATTCAAGACTGCGTTCCGGTCGAACTTCACCATCACGTCCTGTATTCCGTTATGGTCATAATCCCCGATAGCATAAGGCCATTGCTCTGCCGGTATTGTTCCGTTTAGTCGAAGAGATAATATGTCGATATCTGCGACGTTGAAGCCTGCAGGCAGCTCGATATGGACCGTCACCCATTTGCCTCTGCTCTTTTGGTTGAGCGTGTTTGGATCGAAATCTATCTCGGCCGATATCTGCGTCAACGGCAGATAGACAGAGATGGCTGCAGATACCGGCGCACTGATATTACCGGCCTCATCCATGGCAGTTGCAGTTATCTCGTTATTCCCATCCTGCATATCCGAAAGCGCGACTGACCAGGTCGTTGCTGTCGGATATGCAACCGCGCTTACAGTGGCTGTCATACATCTCACACTGACTGTCGATCCGGACTCCATTGTGCCCGTCAAAACCTGACCGGTCAGGCTTGTGGGGCTCGTTACAGGATTCAGTGTGACCACAGGGCCTGTCGTATCAAACAGAATATGTCTCTGCACGCTGCTCACATTGCCGGCATCATCAACGGCTTCAACGTTGATCTGATAAGTCATTTGTTCGGTAAAGGTGACAGGCTGTTCAAAGCTGCCGCCTGTTACTGCCGGGCTATATGTATTCCCATCCATGGTTATCGTAATAGCAATCGATGTGAGGTCCTGAACTTCTCCTTTTACAGTCAAATCGGCCTGCCTGGTTTTTACGTCCTGGGCCGGCTCAGTCACCGAAAGCGCCGGCTTTATATCGTCGAATGTTACTGTCCGTTTTGCAGTGGATGAGTTGCCTGCAAGGTCTGTCGCTGTCGCCTCAATGGTGTTAATGCCGTATTGCGGCGATACAGTCCGGCTGAAGGTGTTGCCGTCCATCAAGGCTGCAACAGGAGTTGTGTTATCAAGCCTTATCGCAACTGTCGAAGCTTCATCCACAACACCGGTGACATCCAGCGCAGGTTGATTCGTTTTCATATTATCAGCAGGTTTCAGTATTGTAATGTCAGGTCTGCTTCGATCAAGGGTGATCGTCCTTATATCGGATGTTTCGTTGCCGGCAGGGTCTGTGGCCCTTGTTATAATGGTATTCGGGCCGTCTGCAAGTAGCACCGGGCAACTGAAGGTGCCGTCGGAATTTGTGGGCACTATGACATCGTTGATCAGAATATCACAAAGGCCTGACCGGTCAGCTGCTTCTCCGGAGACGTTCAATAGCTCACTATTCGTCCATCTGCCGTCGGCAAGTGTCGATACTGTCAGTGCCGGTGGAGTGGTATCAAGAGTGATAGTTGCGGAATAGGGCAGAGCATTGATATTGCCGGGGCTGTCCTGATACCACACATATACGGTCCTGGCGCCATCTCCTGACAGCAGCGCCCATGATCTCGTTACAGCATAATACTCCCACACGGCGCAGGAAGCAGTATTGCTTATGCACATTTTTGCAACTCCTGACTCGTCTGTTGCATGGAGATTAAGGGTAACAGTCGAATTCTTTGTAAAAACGTCGTTATCGTTTATCGTTACGCTGCCTGTGGGAGGCGTGGCGTCGGATACGTCGAGAGTCAGCGGCAGTATGTGCGACACATGCTCACCATCGTCCATACCCTCTGCCGCAAGGTCCAGGGTATAGCTGCCCGCTGTTGTCGCGCTGCTTGTTATGAACACAGCCAGCACCTGGCCCGGAGGCAGCAGATTGTCAGGATTGAATAAAATCGATGTGCCTTCAGGCAATACCGGCAGAGTCAGCGTAATCGGCGATGACCAGCCATTCAGAGGCTCCAGACTTATCGTATACGTTGCCTGCTCGCCCTGTCTGACGCTCTTATGGCCGGAAACCGCATTTATGGAAAAGTCCGGAGTCTTTATCAGCTCCACTGTCTTTGCGCTCTGAGCAAGGACCTGAGAGTCTGCTAACAACTGCCGGCTAATGGTATAAGTCCCTTCAGCAGTCAGACCGGTCGTATTCCAGACAGCTGTATCCGTCTTTGTGCTGAGAGGCTGGATATCTGTTATGACTGCTGTATTGGCATATACCTCGCTGCCTGTGGGGTCCTTTACAGTTGTCATAAGAGTCAGGCTGCCAAAAGTCTTTTCCGAACTTAGACTCCTTATAGTTGAGCTGATCAGAACATGCCGGTTTATTTTATAAGTGTCCTTGTCTGTGCCTGTTGTAAGCGCCAGGTCAGGGATTGCTACGCTTAGGATAGCTGCGTTGTTCTCCTCATTGAATTCCATAACTGTATTGTCAGGGTCAACAACCGCTTTTATTTTATGTTCTCCCGCCCTCCCGAGCACATTCCAGACAAATGCTATTTCCTGCGACTCTCCGGAATTCAAGGCGTTTACCGGCTGCATCCCTATAAGGGCATCACCATCATAAAGAGCTATAGTAGTTGCGGCTGTCGCTGTCCTGCCCTGATTTGTTACAGTAGCTGTCATCTCCACTGTATTGTCATTGCTGATGGCTGACTGCTGATAGCTGATTGCTGTTGTTAAATCAGGCAGATTGCTGCCGTATACAAAGCTCATCTCTTTGGCACTCTTTAATCCTCCGGCTGTCAGGATGCCCTTCAGAATATGGGGACCGGGGGTGACACTGCCCAAGTCCATCTCCAGAGCGGAAAAGCCGTCAAGGACGATAGACTCATTCCTGACAGTAAGCCCGTCGAGCTGAAGCTCCATATCGGCCGGCACACTTCCGTATATGGTTGCCGTTGTCTTTACAACCTCAGTATTTGTGGGATAGTCGATCTTGTCAGTTTTAAGGCCGAGAAGAACCGCATCTCCCACATCAAAGGCCTCAGAGCCTGATACCAACAGCAGGTCTTCCGAATAGATGCCATAGATAAGACGGTGTATGCCGCTTACCGAAGTGAGGAGCGAGGAGTTGTGGGACACCAGGGCATTGTCTGTTGCATTCAGGTTAATACTTGTCTCTCCCGCTGGGGTGTATTTCCCCTCGGGGTCAACAATCCACGTTTTGAGAAGAGCCGGCAATGTAGTATTGCCGGATATTGTGAGTTCTGTTGTTATTGTATCTGATGAGGCATATTTGCCTTTGTTGTTCCTGCATTCCAGGACTTTTACCTGAATGCCTGCGATGTCAATGGGGTATTGGACAGAATATGCTTTACCGTTGGCTGCAGTCAGGTCAGCGCTGATTGAATATGTCCCTGCAGTCATGGTTTGAGGCAGGATAAAGCTCTTCGAGGCTGTTCCTGAAAATGCGAATGTCTCGGAATAACCAGGCCCTGAGAGTGTCATGGCACCGGAGGTATTTCCGGTCACTGAGACCGATACACTTTCACCCGGATTGTAGACCTGCTTGTTCGTGGCGATCGTTATGGCATCTCCGCTCTTATAGATATACAGAGAGTTCAGATGTATCGAGCGACCGGATTCATGATAAATGCCGTAAAAAAGCTTTTCCCCTGTGATATGGGAAAGAGGGACATCAAAGGCTATTGACGTGCTTCCAGTTAATATAAACGTTTTTTGGTCCTCGTAGCCTGCGTAGTTTGCTCTCGCAAACAGGGATTGGGGATTAGGGGTTGGGGATTGGATGTTGAGCGTCAAACGCACCGTATCCCCAACTGCATAGTTCTGCTTGTTGAGATCTGCGTTAACGTTAAGATTTATCCCGGCAAGGTGATATTTGACCTGGCCTTTAATAACTCCATCGCCTGAGGGGGTGAGGGTATAGTCCGCAAAATAGTCTTTGCTCTCAAGGTCGGAAGGAAGCATAAATGAGAAGACGATCTCTTTCTCCTGGCCGGCTGCAAGCCACTCCCGTTGCTTCATATCGGCAAGATCATATGCCCTGAGTGCAAGTTCTGCCGCCCCTTCCTGATTGCCTGTGTTTTTGATTTTGAAGGTGAATAAGGCCACCTCCCCTGCTGCAAATGTCTTGTATGAGGGCAGCTGCGTTATCTGTATCAATGCACCGCTTACGAATAAGAGCTGAGAACTAACCGCTAATTGTTGATTGCTGTTGTTGAGCAACTCTGCTTTTAAAGTGTAAGCACCGGGAGTAATCGCCGAGGGATTGATATTAAACATATGGGAATTTTGTATTGGGTATTGAGGATTTGCAGATAAAGAAACCTTCTGTGAGCTGTTCCATACAGACGTGCCCTGACTGGTGATCAGTGAAAGCTGAACGCTTCCGTTGATTTCATTATTCCCGGTATTCGTGAGATTCACTGCGACAGGGATTAAGCCATTGGTTTGTGAACCTATGGAGACGTTCATATCTATGCCGATTTCTTTAAGTACTACGAAGTTCTTGCTCGCAGGTGTTGAAGGATAAGATGTAATTGCTGCAGTTATTGTGTAACTACCGGCAGAAAGCGAATACCTGAGCATATCAGGATAGGCAACTCCTGCGGGGATAAAGACCTTCTTTGAAGCGATATTTGCTCCGAGCGCAAATTCAACGGTAAATTCAGAATCGAACTGGCCTGTATTTGTGATTGTATAAGGGATGCTGATTGTTCCTTCCGGATATACATCATTCATGCCAAGGGCTATTTCTCCTTGTCCGGGCTTGACTACATTTACCTGAACTTCTCCAGTAAAACCTGCAGTTTCGTATTTCAGTGTATATAGCCCTTCACTGAGGTTATAGCTCAATGATCCTAAACTGCTTCCTGCGACTGGAAGTGTAACGGTTGTATTATTCTTTGATATTTCCTGGCCGTCCCTGACTAAAATAAATACAACCGGATAAGCTGCATCTAAAACTCCGGTATTGTTTATGAAATACGGGATTATGATTTTCCCCTCCGGATATATTTCGCTGACATTAACGCTGACACTTGCATTGAGACCATATTCAATTTTTTTGGTAATGGACTGATTTAAATCACCCGTGAGTATGAATGTATAAGTTGTTTCAGAAGTTATCTGCCGGCTGTACCGGACTTGTTTTGTTTCACCGGCAGGTATTGTTATCTGTTGAGCGTCTATCGTCTCGCTCTGACTGTTGATTGCTGAAAGTTGAACACGTGCATTCACTTTCCCTTCATTCTTTATTTCCACTCTTACATCAAATGGCTCATTACCAACCATATCAGGACCTGATACTGTTGCTGATACTTTCGGGTTTGAAACCTCATATTGGTCAGATATCTCGACATGGGTTGAACCGTTTTGAGTGAGTTTACCGCTAAGAGTATATAAACCTTCCGTGCCCGCGGTTGTTGTTGCGGTAAATGGAGCTCTTCCATTTGCAGGCACATCAAAGATTGCATTATAGATATCCTGACTATTATTTGAAAGCTGAAGGCCGAGCATTGAAGCATCTATAGAGGCACGATTTCTGACCTCCCCTGAGATGGTTACCGTTTCATTTGGGCTATAATATTTTTTGTCTGTTGAGAATAAAAGCAAAGTGTCGCCATCTATGATGTAAAACGGATATTCAGACATTGCTATTGTCTGACCAAGGCTGTTCCTTAATTCGGCCTGAAGATAGAGTTTGCCCGTTGCATTCAATAAGCCTACGTTGGTTGTGTAGTCCTGGGCAGTGTTGGCGGATTGGGTGATAGGGATGGTGGTTTCAAAGAGAACATCGCTTTGTGATATAAGTTTTTGGATGCGATCATTAAATGTATCAGCTACATATACTGAACTGTCAGGCCCCACTGCTATACCGTGCTGGGGCAAATAAAACTGCCCATCGCCACTGCCATAACTTCCCCATTTGTCTATAAAATTGCCGTTGCCGTCAAACTTCTGAATACGGCTATTCCATGTGTCCACAACATATACGGATGAATCAGGACCAACAGCTATTCCTCGCGGACTCTCAAACTGCCCATCACCACTGCCATTACTTCCCCACTTGGTTATAAAATTACCGTTGCTGTCGAACTTTTGAATTCTGTTCTGGGAATAATCTGTTACGTATACAAAACCGACAGAATCAACCGCAAGACTATAGGGGTTAAAAAATTGCCCATCTCCATTGCCGTAACTTCCGAACTTCGTAACAAAATTGCCATTACCATCAAATTTTTGAATACGATAATTGTAACCATCAGCAACATAAATAGTATTATCGTTTGCAATTGCTATATCCTTTGGCGAAGAAAACTGTCCATCGTCGTATCCCTCTTTTCCCCATTTAGAGATAAAAATGCCGTCGCTGTCGAATTTCTGTATGGTAGAGTAATCTCTATCCAGGACAAAAACTGAACCATCCCCGGCAACCGCTATGGCCCACGGACTGTAAAATTTTCCATTGTCGCTGCCATATCCGCCCCACTTTGTAATAAGATCACCTGATGAATTAAATTTCCAAATATCGTAATTTCGGTTATCAACAGCATACAAATAATTGTCTCTTGAAACAGCCACGCCGCTGATATAATCAAAAAGCCATTCTCCTGACTTCGGAAGGAACTGTTTAAACTGGGCAGTTTCATCTTCAACAGGTTTCCTAATCTTTATATCCAATAAACCCTCTTCGATGTTGAGGTTAGTATTTGTTAAGGCGCTTATGGCTGAAATTGATTCAATCTTGAAATAATGCTCTTTATCAGTTCTTGCCGACAAAGCGGCAGCAATTCCGTCAATATATACATTTTTGTAGTAAGAAGCTTTCAAGCCTGAATCAACATTGTTCAGCACAGCCTGTAAAAATAGATTTCCGGTCACGGTCTGTTGAGGTATTTGTATGGAAGTGAGCAGTTTCTTCTCCCCCGCATTAACGGTCCCGGCAATATTTTCCTGTAAAATCGCGACACTGTTATTGTCTGTGGCTGACACTTTCTCTGTTGTATAAATCGTATCAACCCCGCCTGTATTTTCGACCATTAAGCCAAATATATCACCTGCTGCGAAAGCGGCAGCATCAGGACCTGTGATTACCAGATTAGATTTCGGATTTGTAAAGCTGAATGTATCTTCATAAACAATGCCTGATGGAAGGACAATGTCTGCGAAAACATCATGCTGCCCTGCCGGCAGAGTCTCGGGAAGAATGGCTGAAAAAGGCAAAGTGACGGAAACGCCGGGTTCAAGTATAAGCTGCCCGGTCGATGAATAGTTGAGGTCAGGTATGGTGATGCTATAAGTTGCGGCAATTTGGTTTACGAAATTGTGGGCCGTGGCTGTCAAGTTCATGCCGAGCGTTTCCCTGATCCTGTATGAGCTGTTATCAAAAAGCATGTTCTGGCTGACAGTGACAGGGTCCACATAAAGCTTTATCTCACTGACAAGCTGTTCGCCTGACTCAATTGTGAAAATCGCCTTTACGATTTCATCAGCGCTTAATGTGACCGGGAGTGCAAAGCTGTATGTCTTTGTATAAGTAGCAGAAGGACTGACAGTAACTGCGCCGGAGTCATGGCTTCCCGAGAAAGGCGTATCGACCGTCAATGCACCCTGACACTCGAACTTTCCGTCGTTGTACAACGATATGGTTACAGTTGCTGTCTCGCCGATGTTATATACGCTTTTATCAGTTGCCAAACCAATTCTGGCTGTATTCTTTATCTGTAAATTGACCGGACTGCCGGTCTGCGTTTCGTCAGACTGCTTGTAGGACAACGTGTATGTGCCGAATTTGAGGGAAGGGACGTTTACCGCGACATTGATGGCGCTGCTTTCACCGACAGCAATTGCAAAGGTCTTGCCTGCTGAGAAAACCTCTGCGCCGTCAGGGTCTTTCATGCTGATATCGAGTACTCCGGAGGATACCGGCATTTTTCCGGTGTTGTTTAAAACAAAGGAGATAGTATTAGGCCCTGCACTGAAGGCAGCGGGCAGCGAGGGTGAAACTGATATTTTGCTTTCGGCAAGTTCAAAGCCTGTTGATGCGGAAGAGATCAACCGACTGTTTGAATACACTTGTACTTTTACGGTGG
>JAGVHR010000022.1 GCA_020056455.1 Thermodesulfovibrionales bacterium | reverse complement strand
TTCACCTTCATTATCAATGCAATGATGCTGAGCATTACGTCATGGCTTTCAGGGCAGCTGAATCTGGGGTTTCACGTAGATGGATTCAAACCGGCCTTCTGGGGCTCGCTTGTCATCAGTCTTGCAAATCTCGTCTTCTCATGTATCATGCCTTCAGAGAATGGGAAACCTTTATAAAAAACAGTCTCTTATGGCGGGCATTTCCCGCAGACCGATGCAAAAAGTGCGGTGCTGAGATATCGGTCGCCGCGATCAGGAAAGATCACAACGATTGTGCCTTTCTTCAGCTTCCTGGCCATCATTATAGCTCCGCTCATGGCTGCTCCGCTGCTCATGCCCACAAACAAACCCTCCCTTAGCGCAAGTTTTCGCGTTATGTCGAAGGCCTCCTCATCATTGACGTTGATCTTATCGTCAAGGGTTGCAGGCGAATAGATCTTCGGTACGATCGACTCCTGCATGTTCTTCAGGCCCTGTATCCTGTGACCCAATAAAGGCTCCACGCCAATTACGCGTATTTTATTATTGGACTCCCTGAGCCTCCTGCCGGCTCCCATAAGAGTTCCTGTTGTGCCCATGCCGGCAACAAACATATCGATCTTACCGCCTGTCTGTTCGAGGATCTCCTTTCCGGTTGTCTCATAATGCGCCCTGATGTTTGAGGAGTTATCGAACTGATTAGGCATAAAATAATCATCCGGATGCTCTCCAAGGATCGAATGGGCCATCTTTATGGCGCCGTCAGTGCCCTCAGACCCTGGGCTGAGTACCAGTTCAGCCCCGAACGCCTCAAGCACCTTTCTCCGTTCGAGACTCACGCATTCAGGCATTACCAGCTTTACCCTGTATCCCCTGGCCGCGCCGACCATGGCAAGCCCGATGCCGGTGTTGCCTGAGGTCGCCTCAAGGATCGTATCACCCCTCTTGATGAGTCCGGCCTCCTCTGCATCCTTTACCATATACCAGGCTATTCGGTCCTTTACCGAACCTCCGGGGTTGTTGCCTTCCAGCTTTGCAAATATCGTTACATCCGGCGCAGGATTGATTGCCTCTATCCTGACAAGAGGCGTATTACCGATACTGTCAATGACTCCCATTCATATCTCCTCCCTGCCCAGCCGAATCTACTTTTTCCCTGAAACTTCCTTCAGATTCTCACAGGCATTCCTGTTGCCCATATCACATGCCCTTTTGAAATCATCAGTTGCCTTGTGTAGATAGGCAATGCCTCTTGCAGCATATGCGCCAACATCATTAGGCCTCAGAGAGAGCACTTTATCATAATCTTCGATGGCGCGGTCATATTTCCCCAGCCCTCTCAATGAAATGCCCCTGTTATAGTAAGCTTCCACATAACCTGGTTTCACGGAGATGACTGTTGTAAAATCAGCAATCGCCAGATCGTATTCGCCTTTCTTCAGATAAGCAAGACCACGACTATTGGCAGCGTCAGAATACCCGGGACGCTCCGCTACAACCCTGCTGAAATCGCTTACTGCCTCGTCAAATTTCCCTGTCCGGTAATAAGCAAGACCACGATTGTAATATGACTCAACCAGCCCGGGATAGGCTGCTATTACGGAGTTATAATCCTGGATCGCCTTATCATATCTGCCTTCATTAAGATACTCATTGGCCCTGTCAAAAAGGGCCTGAATGTCGTGCTCAGCAGCAGAAGAAAACGATACTCCAGTCAGTACGAACAGAAATATAAGATAACGCAAAGGTTGCATGGGCAGACTCCGTTTCAATTATATCGAAATAGTGGTTGATTATAACAATTGATCAATCGCTTTTTCCCTGTGAAAAAGAGGAAAGTCCTTAGAGATATATGGGAAGGGTCCCTATGTAACTTCTACTGGTTTAACAGGGTGTTTGTGCTGCATGTAAACTAAATCTTTTCGAATTGGTCTTTTGACGCCCCGCAGACAGGGCATGACCACCCGTCAGGAATGTCCTCGAATTTCGTGCCGGCAGCTATCCCCCCATCAGGATCTCCGTACTCCGGATCATACACATATCCGCATACTGTACATTTCCACTTATCCATAGATCACCTCAATAATTAAATATAGAAAAATGATACTTATATCGATTGCATTCCTGCTGTTTCATATTACAGGATTTGGACGTGATTTTCACTCTAAATTCTGAATCAGGTGAATTTTTTTTCATTATTTGCTATACTTTTACCTGCTAATATGTCTGACAAGGAAAAAAAATCTCTGGTAGAGGCTGTGCTTTTCGTCTCAGGGGAACCGGTAAGTATTTCCTCGCTTAAGGCTATTCTGGACATGTCTGAACCTGATATCAAGCTGGCTGTGGATGAACTGATTTCAGAGTATAAGGAACGCTCCGGCGGCCTTGTCGTACTGGAGATTGCTCAGGGCTATCAGATGGTAACGAATCCACTATACGCAAAGTATATGCGCAAGTTTACCAATACAGTGGCATCTAACAAGCTTTCCATGCCCGCGCTCGAGACACTTGCCATTATCGCGTATAAACAGCCTCTCATCAAGGCGGAGATCGAGCAGATTCGGGGCGTCAACTCCGATGGAGTTATCAAGAGTCTGCTGGATAAAAGACTCATCAGGATTGTCGGCAACAAAGAAGCGCCGGGCAGACCCATGCTTTACGGCACAACCAGAGAATTCCTTCAGTACTTTGGACTAAAAGACCTGACAGGGCTCCCTACGCTTAAGGAGCTTGCACGGGAGGAGGCTGCTTAATGAAAAAAATCTCCGTACTGACCACAATGATCATACTGATCATTTTTATTGCCCAGGCTTCGGCAACAACTTCTTACAAGATCAAAAAAGGAGATAATCTTTACACTCTTGCCAGGAAATTCCACGTAAACCTCAAGGACATCGAGAGCGCAAATAAAAATAGCGCGAAAGTTTTGAAGCCGGGTATGAAGATAGTTATACCTGTTAAAGAGAAGTCTTCAAAGACCTTAAGGATAACAAAGAATAAAACCCAAAAGGAAAAAGCTGTAATCGCCTCAGTGACAAAACCTTCAAGGCATGGAAAGCCTGAGTCTGTTGCATCAGGAAAACAGCAGATGCCAAACGTTGCGGCGGAAGAGTCCTTACGTCCGGCCAAGGCAACTGTTGAGATCGACAAATTTCATATTGTCAGGAAGGGTGATACACTCGGGTCGGTTGCGAAGATGTACGGTCTTACGGAAACCGACATCAGGGATATGAATAATCTCGCAAAAACAAAGCTCAAGGCAGGACGGAAACTTCTTGTCAGACGTGCAGGCCCCAGGACATATATGGTTAGAAAAGGCGACAACCTCTGGCAGATCGCGAGAAAATTCGACATGGCTACCGATGACCTGATGGAAATTAATGAAATGACAACCCCTTCTCTCAAAGTCGGCCAAAAGCTCTATCTTGAGAATAGGCCCGATCTTGTCAATGTTGATCAGAAATATATTGTGATGGCAAAGAGCATTGAAGAAGAACTCATTAAAGTTCCTGATTCACCTGAATTTGCAGAGAAGAATTCTCAGGACAAGCTTGCTCTTTTTGCAAAAAAACTCATCAATATTCCATATAAGTTCGGCGGCAATACAATACTCGGCATTGACTGCTCAGCATATGTGAAGAAGGTCTACGGATTAATGGGTGTCAACCTGCCAAGGACAGCCCGTGAGCAGTTCAGGGAAGGTCAGGAAATCAATAAGGAACAGCTCTCTGTAGGCGACCTCGTTTTTTTCAGGACCTATGCTTCATTCCCGTCTCATGTCGGCATCTATATCGGCAATGACCTTTTTATTCATGCTTCTTCAAAAGGGAAAAAAGTTACGATTGACAGCCTTGAGACACCCTACTATCTTAAGCGGTTTATCGGCGCTAAAAGGCTTATATCAGCATCAGACAAGGATGAAGGGTCTTATATAGACCCTTCATAAGCCTGAAGCAGTTTCGGAATCCGTCTCAATCAGCATGAACAATCACTACTGTCCCAACGTTTGAATTTTGAGGGTATGATAACACAATAAAATGAAGACGTTACACGACTTACCAACATTTATCGATTTGAAAACGAAT
>JAGVHR010000158.1 GCA_020056455.1 Thermodesulfovibrionales bacterium | reverse complement strand
GTTTTCTTCATTGGTGCAGCGTGCTGAAGACAGGCCTCCTATGGCGTCCGGACCATATTGCTCCTTTATCCCTGAAAGCCGGTTTGCCACATGGTCGAGGGCCTCTTCCCATGAAACTTCCTGAAATTCGTCCAGTCCGCCCGGGTTGGTCTTTTTTATAAGAGGTTTGGTAAGTCGCTCAGGGCTGTTTACAAAGTTGTAGCCAAACCTTCCCTTGACGCAAAGCCAGCCCTCGTTCCAGGTCCTGGACTTTGAGGTTATTTTCAGGATCTCATTATCCTTTACGTGTGCAGTGATATTGCAACCTGTGCCGCAGTAGGGACAAATAGTATCAACCTCTGTCTGCAGACCCTTTCTGCCTTTTCCGGACCAGAGCTTGCCTGTAAGCGCACCGGTGGGACATACACTGATGCATTGGCCGCAAAATTCGCAGTCCAGCGCCTCCTCATAGCTCGTACATATCTTTGACCTGAATCCCCGATATCCGAAATCAATGGCCTCAACCCCCTGGATCTCATCGCAGACCTTCACACATCTTCCGCAGAGTATGCATTTTTCAAGGTCTCTTTCCACAAACGGATTTGCGTCACGCGTTGCATACGTTCTGCGCTCACCCTGATATCTGTTTTCCCTGATGCCATAGTCGTATGCCAGATCCTGGAGCGCGCAATTGCCTGCCTGTTCGCAGGTCATGCAGTCATTGGGGTGGTCAGAGAGGATAAGCTCAAGCACGGTCTTCCTCAAATCCTTAAGATATGGGCTTGAGGTCGTTATCTCCATACCGTTGACAACCGTGGTTGTGCATGAGGTCACAGGTTTGGGCATGCCCTTTATCTCCACAATGCACAATCTGCATCCGCCAAACGGTGTAAGCTTGGGATGATGGCAAAGCGTCGGGATAGGGATATTCAGGAGTCTCGCAGCCTGAAGAACTGTCACGTTATCCGTAACTTCGATCGTCTTGCCGTCTATGGTTATTCTGGCCATGTCAATCCCTTCCTACTGACCTGAATTTGCAGACCTCAAAGCAGGCCCCGCATCTGATGCAGATTTCGGGGTCAATCTTGTGGGGCTTCTTTTTTTCGCCTGTTATCGCTCCGGCAGGGCAGGCCCTGAGACAGGCTCCGCACCCTTTGCACGCCTCTTCAAGGATGAAGTAGGTGATAAGCGCCTTGCAGACCTTTGCAGCACATTTTTTGTCAATTATATGCGCCTCAAACTCATCCCTGAAATATTTCAGTGTGCTTAGCACAGGGTTAGGCGCTGTCTGGCCGAGGCCGCAGAGCGAAGTGACCTTGACACTGTTGCTCAGGGTTTCGAGAAGTTCCATGTCCCCTTCCTTGCCCTGTCCTCCGATGATACGCTCCATGATTTCAAGCAGCCTTTTTGTTCCGACCCTGCAGGGAACACATTTTCCGCAGGACTCTTCCTGTGTAAACTGGATGAAATACTTCGCCATATTCACCATGCAGTCTTCTTCGCTCAGGACAATCATGCCCCCTGAGCCTACGATGGAGCCGACCTTGGCAAGGGACTCATAGTCAACATTCAGATCGAGCATATCAGCAGGGATACATCCCCCTGAAGGTCCCCCTGTCTGGACCGCCTTAAGCTGCTTGCCGCCTTCTATACCTCCGCCGATATCATATATGATTTCCCTGAGTGTTATGCCCATGGGTACTTCAATCAGCCCGGTATTTATAATCTTGCCTGTAAGCGCAAAAACCTTGGTTCCTTTTGACTTTTCCGTGCCGTAGGAGGCGAACCACTCCGCCCCTTTCCTGATGATAAAGGGAACATTCGCAAGGGTCTCAACATTGTTGATTACTGTAGGCCGCTGCCAGAGACCTTTGTTTACCGGGAAAGGCGGCTTGGATCTCGGCATACCGCGCTGACCCTCAATCGACGCAATGAGCGCTGTTTCCTCACCGCAGACAAAGGCCCCGGCGCCGAGCTTTACGGCAATCTCAAAATCCAGGCCTGTCCCAAAGATATTCTTCCCAAGGAACCCCTTTTCCTCTGCCTGACGGATGGCGAGCCTGAGTCTGTCAACCGCAAGAGGGTATTCTGCGCGGATATATACGTATCCTTTTTTCGAACCGATGGCAAATGCCCCGATAATCATACCCTCTATTACAGAATGGGGGTTGCCTTCGATAACCGCGCGGTCCATAAAGGCCCCGGGGTCACCTTCATCGGCATTACAGATAATGTATTTAGCATCGCTTCTGTTGTTGCCTGCAAGTTCCCATTTTACGCCTGTAGGAAATCCGGCTCCGCCCCTTCCCCTGAGGCCTGAGGCCTTTATCTCGGCAATCACCTTCTCCGGAGTCCATGATGTGATGACCTTTTGCGCAGCTTCATATCCGCCTTCTGCTATATAATCCTCAATGTTTTCCGGATCAAGCCTGCCGCAGTCTGAAAGCACAACCTTGACCTGCTTATTGTGGAAATTATGGTACTCCTCTCCTACAGTCCATTCAGCAACCGGGTTTCTGTTAATGATATGTTCCTGGACGATTCTTGAAACCATGTCCGGCTTAATAAACTGGTAGGTCACATTTTCATTACCGACAAGAACATCGACCAGAACGTCCCTTGCGCAAAGCCCCCTGCATCCCACCTGGTGGGTCGCGCAGTTTTCCCTGATTTCTGCGTTAAGACCTGCTGCGTCAATTTCCTGCCTGAAGGCAGCCAGGACCTCAGCGCCTCCTGAGGCTATGCCCCCTGTTCCCATGCAAACCCGAATAGTGATATTATTTGCCATTATCCTGAGGTTTCCCGTTTGACCGAATTTCCCTGAGCAGCTTTTCGCCGGTGGCCTTTCCGTAGACCTTTTTGTTTATCATGAAGACCGGGGCCAGACTGCAGGCTCCGACGCAGTTGACCTTTTCGAGAGTGTATTGCCGATCTTCTGTCATGTCCTGCCCTGCAGAAAGATTCAGCTCCTGTTTGACCGCGTTATAGAGCCGCTCAGCTCCCTTGACATGGCAGGCAGTGCCGCAGCACGCAGTGATAATATTTTTGCCGCGAGGTTTGAGGTGAAATTGGATATAGAAGGTAGCCACACCATAGAACCGGCTCGGTGCGATTTCGAGAGTCTTCGAGAGAAACTCGATTGCCTCCTTTGGTATGTAGCCGAAGGCCTCCTGCGTGTCCTGCAGCAGGGTAATGACATTCCCTTCACTGTTCCTGTATTTTCCGGCTATTGCCTTGAGCGTTTCAATCATTCAGCTTTTCAACCCCAGCAGTATCTCAGTATCTCTTCTGAGTTTTTCGTTCAGAAATGTTTTTTAAGTTAACATAAATTTATCTTCTTTATCCATAGTCCTTTTGATAAAGCAGCAGCCCTTCAGTTATGGGGGCAAAAGCAGGAAAGATTACGGCCAGGAAAAAATTGGAGCTCTGGCAGAAACTATAGGGTGCAATTATTATCTAATAGGAGTCGGACATGGCCGGATGGCACCTCTTGCAGTCATTAAGAGGAAAGGCAGTCCTCAGATGGCACAGCCCGCAGAACTGCCCCTTAAGGCAAAGCGACATGGAAAAATGTTTGGTCGTCTTTTTCTTGATATTGAAGATGTCAGGATGGCAGTTTGAGCAGTCCAGCCATTGCGTATGCAGGCTATGAGGGAAAACCGCAGGAGGGATGCCGTAATTTTCAGCCTGAAGTTCGAGCAGCCGGTCAAAGGCAATCTGCCTTGCCTCGTCATATATGAAATTCTTCGGTTTTATCAAGCCGTCCTGCAGTGCCTTAACCCAATCTACTTTGTTGCCGTATTTTGTTTTCGGCAGGTCTGCCAGCTTTGCAAATTTTTCCTTTCCGTAAGCCTTGTCTCCGTTATGACATTTTTCACAGTTATCACGAGTGTGTCCAAAAACAGCTTTGTCGTTATGGCATGCTCCGCAGAATTTACCGGCCTTGTTGGCCTCCTCTGTTATTTCGGTAGTATTCAACTGCATATTAAATTCAAGCTCAAGATGACACACCCTGCAGGTATAGTGAAGACGGTGGCTCCAGTGGGAGAAGGTCACGGATTTGACCTTGTTTTTTTCGGAAGTGCGGTTTATCAGAATATTGCCGTACTGCTCCTGTGGAGGAAGAGGAGGAAAAGGATAAAAGGCGGTTGTGTCCCGGCCTGTCATCAGGAAACATAAAAGAGCAAATGACAAAGAAAAAAACCGTGCCCTGTTCATAAATACTCCAGTAAGTGTCTTAAACCGGCTTTACATGGCACCTTTGACAGTCAATATTCGGAAATGAGACTGTCCCGTGACATACACCACAGAATTTGCCGTCAAAGATTTCTGTCATGGAATATTTTACAGCACCTTTTTTTACGCCCGCGAAGATATCAGGATGACATATATCACAGCCGTTCCAGATATTATGTTTCTGGTGAGAAAAAACGATCTCAGGCAGTCCGGCTATCTTGGGTTCCAGTCCGAAATCCTTTTGTACAGGCATCTGTTTCCTTTTAAACGTAACCCCTGGAAGCTCACTTATCAGTTTGATATTCCCATCACGCTCAGCCTTTTCCCAGTCGATACCGTTGCCGTAGCGTTCCTTTGGCAAGCCTGCTGTAAAGGCCGCAAAATTATATTCTCTTTTGACGTCCTTGCCGTAGGAATGACACCTGTCACAGGTCCCCTTGTCTTCTTTAAGGGCCTCTTTTTTGCAGGATTCAAAGATTGTTTTATCATTTATTTTCATCTTTCCGTTATGACACGTCCCGCAATAATAACCGCTGATGTTGTCGGCAGCTCTGATACCTGTTGAGCCGGCCTTCAAGCTGAACCCAATATCCGCATGACACAGTTTGCACGCAAATTTTGCCCTGTGAAGCCAGTGGTCAAATACAACAGGGGACATCTTGTTGCTTTCGGAGAAGTTGTTCATCACAACCTTGCCGTAATCATGAGGAAGAGGCCTTTTCTTTTTGACCACCTTTTCCTGGGCAATAACAAGGCTGGCTGAAAAAGACAGAACAATAACAGCAGCAAACAGTAACCGTTTCATAATATTCTCCCTCGAATTATAAGTATATTTCAGGATTATACTCCCTTTGTCCTCAAAGGGATACAAAAAATTGGAGACAAGTCCCCGACATCTTCTCAGGAAGACTGATTCTGAATAATGACTAAATATCGAATGCTGCCCTGCAAGGGCAGGATAATCTCTTTCAGCTGTATGGCCTGCATATCAATGCCCCTGATCTCCTCTACAATCCCAGGCCCCTTACTCAGGACAAGGACCCCATTTGGCTTCAGCAGCCTTACCGCCTTTGCCATAAAATCCCTGACACTGAAAAGTGCGCGCGTAACTGCCGCATCAACCTGCAGATCCCGCACCTCCTCTATTGTTTTATTGATGACTTCAAGCCCGCCGAGCCCGAGGGTTCTCTTCATATGTTCAAGAAACAGGGCTTTTTTCCGGGTCGGCTCGACCAGCAGCATCTCAAGATCAGGGCTCATAATTTTAAGCGGCATGCCCGGAAACCCTGCTCCGCTTCCAATATCTGCAATGCTCCTGACGTGAGGAGGGAGAACTGTCAGGAATAAAAGAGAATCAAGAAAATGTTTGATGACGATATCCTCATCTGCCCTGAGGCCTGTCAGGTTATATGCCTTGTTCCACTTTTTAAGTTCCGCGAGAAAAGCTGAAAAAGCCTCAATCTGTGTCCCGGTGTAAGGAAGGCCAAGTTCATCAAGGCCTTTTCTTAAGAGTTCAGGCGCGTCTTTCATTTTATTTGCAGTATGTTTATCCTTTTTTTAGGGGGTTTTCTGCTCATGAGCATGATAAATCCGGACTTTTGCAAAAGCCTCAACAGAGGTCATTCTCCGGGGGAAATGACCTTCTTGAGCGCTTCTCCAAGATCTTTTATTTTGTAAGGTTTGGCCACCACGCCGACAAACCCGTATTGCCTGTAGTTTGCCATTATCGGGTCGCTTGAATAGCCGCTTGAGACAATAGCCCTGACGCCCGGGTCTATTTCAAGGAGCCTCAGGACCGCCTCTTTGCCGCCCATCCCGCCCGGTATTGTCAGGTCCATTATTACGACATCAAAAGGACTATCAGACCCCCTGGCCTTTTCAAATATCTGAATGGCCTCATTACCGTCCCTGGCAAAGGCCACATCATACCCCATATATCCAAGCATGTCACCGGCAGTCTCCCTGACGAGTTCTTCATCATCCATAAAAAGCACTTTTCCCCTGCCTGCTTCAGGTAACCGGTTTTTTTCAATATTATTTTCTGACTCAGCCTCACCCCGGCAGGCAGGAAGATATATATAAAATGCAGTCCCTGCGCCAACACTGGATTCGACCTCTATAAACCCTTCATGGGCCCTTATTATGGAATATGTGGCGGCAAGACCAAGACCGCTGCCGGTCTGCCTGGTAGTAAAATAGGGTTCAAATATCCTGCTGATATGCTCTTTTGAAATGCCGGCGCCTTCATCTTTTACCGTTATCTTTATATAGGCGCCTTCCTTGTTCAGCTGCGCCTTTGGGCCTTCGACAATAACATTCTGAGCGCTCACACTGACCAGGCCACCCTCGGGCATTGCCTGAACAGCATTTGTCACAAGATTCGTTATGGCCTGTTTTATCTGGCCTTTATCCACATTCACCGGCCACAGATCAGCCGGAAGCGAAAACTCGCATCTGACATTGGCCCCTCTCATTGCAAAACCGGCTGAGTCACTTATCAGTTCACCTATGGAAGTCACCTTTTTTACCGGTGCGCCTCCCTTTGAAAAAGTCAGCAGCTGACTCGTCAGGTCCTTTGACAGAAGCGCTGCCTTTTCAGCGCGGACAAGCATTTGATGGATTTCATCCCCAGGCTTTGAATATATAAGAGCAAGATCTATATTGCCGATAACAGCATTCATCAGATTGTTGAAATCATGGGCGATGCCACCCGCAAGCACGCCGAGCGATTCTATCTTCTGGGCAGTTAACAGTCTTTCCTCAGTCTTCCTCTTTTCCGTTATGTTGCGAAAAATACCCCTTGTGCCGACAAATCTGCCTCCTTCCAGAATATTATTAATGTTCCCTTCAACAATTATTTCCCTGCCGGTTTGTGTAATAAACTTAATCTCAATGTGACCTGTCTTTTCCCCGTAAACAACGTTCTTGAACTCGGAACCGCACTCACTGCACTCAGGATGTATAATGTCAAAAATGGTAAGGTCCTGCACTTCCTCCAGGCTATACCCGAGCGTCTCGCACCATGCGCGGTTTACATAGAGGAAAGAACCATCAGGATCTATGCACTGGATAAGGTCGTTGGCGTTCTCAAACAAGTCCCTGTACCTTTCCTCGCTCTTTCTCAGGGCCTCTTCACCCAGAATGCGTTCGGTAATATCCATATACACCAGCACGGCCCTTGTTATGGTCCCAAGCTCATCCCTGACAGCTGTCCCGACCACATTATAATAACGGTTGTTGACGACCCACTTCATCTGCTGCACCTGCTCCCCGGTTTCAAATATCTTTCTGAAAGGGCAGTCCTCAATATAGCCATCAATATTGCATATCACCTTATAACACGGCTGCCCGAGTATGCCGGGCTTGTCTGCAAAAAAAAGTTCCTGCAGCATCGGATTATATGAAAGCACGCGCATGTCCCTGTCTATAACAAGTATCCCCATGCCTGCGGACTTAAATATCGCATTAATCTCTTCACTGGTGATCTTCAGTTTTTCATTGGTCCTGTTCAGATGCTTTAATATCTGGGCAAAGGAATTGCTGATAATTCCTATTGGGTCAACACCTATGAGTGTTTTGTCGTCGAGTTCTTCGGACTTGAGGGGGGCTGTCCCCATAACACCAAGAAGCTGATCAACCTTTTCCCTGATATAACCTATGGCGGTTTCATACTTCTTTTGGAGTTCCCTGTTTTCGGAGGTCAGGCGCCTGATTTCATCTTCAGGGATCATTTCCGGCCGCCGCTGATCTCAAGCATATAACACTTTTCCATCTTCGTGACATTGACTGTATAGCCCATATTGGCAGCTGATTCAGGTATTGTTGTGACTGCATCCCTGTTGTCAGTATAAAAGACAAGAGTTATCTCTCCATCCATCAGCTGTTGGCTGTAATTATTGATCTCTTTAAGTGCGGTCAGCAGGGTCGAAGGGCATATCTGACCGCAAATATCATACTTAATTACCTGCAACTCCGCTGTCCTCCCTGGCTCATGACAAAATTAACAAATATCCTGCTGCCCAGCCATGCGCCAGGGAACAGTCCGACAAGGAATAAAATGCTCTGTCCGGTCAGGAGCGGCAGCCCTCCCAGGAGATGCGCAACATTACATCCCTGTGACAAACGTGCAGCAATACCCATTAAAAACCCGCCTGCAAATGAAGATATATATTGTCTGTATGGGACTCTGAAGCAAAGCCTGAACTCTTTAAGGAGAAAAGAGGAAAGGGCGCTGCCGAATATAATGCCGATAATTAAAGGGAACTCTATTGCGGAAATTACGTCAAAACCAGGGCCTGCGCCTCCCTGCATTCGAATACTTGTCAGAGGATGAACATAATCAAGGGACTTTGCTTTGAAAAAAGCTGTTCCTTCAAGATGGCCCTTGAAAAGGAAATACTCAAGATAAGCTCCCAGTTTCGTATAACCCGTAGTCACACCCATTGGTTTTCCGACTGCCATATAGGATATAAGCCCTATAAACGCCAAAAAAATTGCTGCTTTCCATGGTTGAATGTAACCGGAGGCAACAGAGGGCCTTTCCCACTTTGCCTCTTTATACCATCTAAAAAACAGGCAGGAGGCAATAGCCATCAGAACAATAACAGGGAAGCCCGGATCAATGCCGATAATTTGCGGAATTGTTACGCGGCCCTGAAAAATTGTTGTCCTTTTAACAAATGCAGTCCACCATGGATGGATTTCAGCATAAAACAGGCTCCCGGCAATAATCCCCACAAATGATATAAAACTCAAAAAACTCCCGGCCCCCATTTTATAAAGGGTCCCGGCCACACAGCCTCCGGCAAGTACCATGCCTATGCCAAAAAAAAGACCGCCGATTACGGCAGCCGGGGAGGGAGAACCTGTAGGCGGGAAGGGATACAGTGCGATGCCGTACAGCCTGAGCAGCTCAAAAAGCAACATGCTGACTGCAACAAGCAATAACAACATCCGCAGCATAACAGTACGTTTCAGAAGAAAAAGGTCACGGAACATACCGGCAATGCAGAAATCAGAGCGATGCATTATTATGCCGGAGAGCAGTCCCAATACAAGGCATAACACAAAAATAAAAGCGTAGGGATTATCCATAAAACTTCAGTATTATAGTAAAGAAACAGCCGATATAACAACCACTCCATTGCATTCGGTCGGGGCTTTGCGCCGGATACCCCTGATCTGCTACATTATCACTATGAAGAATTGCGATCAGGCGATGCTGAGGACAGCCGGGCTGATCATAATCGGCAATGAGATCCTCTCAGGCAAATGCCAGGACCAGAACTCTTTCTTTCTTGCAGCAGAACTCCGCCTGCTCGGTGTCAGTCTTATGCGTATATCGGTGATTCCGGATGATCTTGATGAAATAAGCAATGAAGCAAGATCGTTTTCCGGCGCCTATGATCTGGTTTTTACAACAGGCGGCGTTGGCCCCACACATGATGACATCACAATGGAGGGCATTGCCAGGGGCTTTGGAGTGCAACTCGTACGCCATCCTTTACTTGAAGACAAATTCCGCCAACGGTACGGCTCTGAGGCAAATGAAGCTGTAATGAAGATGGCTGAAGTGCCTGAGGGATCAGAGGTCCTCGAGTTTTCAACAAACAATTTCCCGCTTGTCATATTCAAAAATATCCATATCTTCCCCGGTATTCCCAGGTACCTCCAGGAGAAATTCACACTTGTACGGGAGCGGTTCAGGGCTTCGGGCTTTTATCTTAAACGTATTTATCTGAGGGCTGACGAATCCGATATAGCCGCAATATTGAACACCGTGGTAGCAAGAAACAGCTGCGTGACCTTCGGCTCATATCCGATACTCAACAACCCTGAGTACCGTATTATCCTTACTATCGAATCGAAGATAAAAGATGACGTTGAAACAGCTGTTGAAGAGCTCCTCGCAGAACTCCCGGAAGGTATTTTGGTTAGGGTCCAATAGTGTAGGGCCCGAATACCGGGATTTTTCAAGGCCTTTCAGCCTGGGTCCGCAGATAAAGCCCTGATATACTCCCTGTTCAGCTTTGCTATGAATCTGACTTTTATCCCCTTTGGGCAGACAGCCTGACATTCGTAATGGTTGCTGCAGTTGCCGAACCCCTCTTTAAGCATGGCATCTGTCATGACGCAGACACGTTGCCCGGCCTCCACCCTTCCCTGGGGAAGCAAAGCAAGATGTGAAACCTTTGCAGCTGTGAAAAGCATGGCAGAGCCATTGGGGCAGGCGGCCACACATGCGCCGCAGCCTATGCATCCGGCTGCGTCCATAGCGGTTTCAGCGTCTTGCCTGGGGACCAGCACTGCATTTGCTTCCGGAACACCCCCGGTATGAACAGACACATATCCTCCTGCCTGGATGATGCGGTCAAGAGCGCTCCTGTCTGTTATAAGGTCCCTGAGTACCGGAAAAGCCCGGGCCTTCCAGGGCTCAATGTAGATGATATCGCCATCTTTAAAATTACGCATATGCAGCTGGCAGACTGTTGTCCTTTCCTGCGGCCCGTGAGGGACTCCATTGATGACCTGGGAGCACATACCGCAGATCCCTTCCCTGCAGTCATGGTCAAAGGCTATCGGGTCTTTACCTTCTTTTATCAGCTCCTCGTTGACCTGGTCTAACATTTCGAGAAAGGACATGTCCCGGCTAACGGCATTTGCAGAATATTGTTGAAGTCCGCCCTTGTCCTGTGGCCCTTTCTGCTTCCAGACGTATAAGGTGAGTTCCATTATTTGTAACTCCTTGTTGCAAGCTCAATATTGTCAAAAGCAAGCGGCTCTTTATGCAAAACAGGGCTGATGCCTGTACCCCTGCACTCCCATGCCGCAACATGACAGAAATTCTCGTCATCACGTTTTGCCTCTCCGTCAGGCAGCTGATGCTCTATCCTGAAATGCCCTCCGCAGGACTCTTCGCGATGCAAGGCATCAAGGACCAGGAGTTCAGCAAACTCCAGAAAATCTGAAACGCGACCGGCCTTTTCAAGCTCCTGGTTAAGCTCCGCCCCGCTACCGGGAACTTTTATGTTTTCCCAAAACTCCTCCCTTAGCGCCGGAATACGCGTAAGGGCTTTATTCAGGCCCTCTTTGCTCCGGCCCATTCCTGCATATTCCCACATGATCCTGCCAAGTTCCCGGTGAAAGTCCCTTGCAGTCTTTCTGCCGTTTACTGAAAGCAATTTTTTGATAAGGTTTTCTGCAGCTTCCTTTGCCCTTGCGAATTCCCCATGTTCAGAAACAGCCTTTCCAGGCCCATGCACTGCAAGATAGTCTGCTATTGTATGAGAGATGATGAAGTAACCGTCAGCGAGTCCCTGCATCAGGGCGCTTGCGCCGAGACGGTTTGCTCCATGATCAGAGAAGTTGGCCTCTCCCAGAACAAAAAGGCCGGCAATGGTACTCTGGAGGTTATAATCAACCCAGAGACCGCCCATGGTGTAATGAGGGGCCGGATATATACGCATGGGCTGCTCATAGGCATTTTCTGCTGTGATCTTT
Organism: Thermodesulfovibrionales bacterium; assembly: GCA_020056455.1. GTDB lineage: Bacteria > Nitrospirota > Thermodesulfovibrionia > Thermodesulfovibrionales > UBA6898 > UBA6898. The sequence goes on along the minus strand of JAGVHR010000158.1, from coordinate 1,323 downwards.
GCGTACATCTCGAAGAGGTTGCCGTAACGCTCTTTTATCTTTTCCCTGCCTGGATGTTTCATGGCCTCTGCGAAGTCGAGGTAGACGCCCCTGCCTCCCGGACCAACTCCACGCCCTTCATCGCAGGCTTCTTTTGCAGCCCTGGAGGAAATGTCTCTTGGCGCAAGATTGCCGAAACCGGGATATTTCCGTTCAAGGAAGTAGTCGCGTTCCTGTTCAGGAATATCACAGGGCTGCCTCATGTCTCCTTTTGTCCTGGGTACCCACACCCTGCCGTCGTTGCGCAGGGACTCGGACATAAGTGTCAGTTTTGACTGATAGTCTCCGGCAACAGGGACGCAGGTGGGATGTATCTGTGTAAAACACGGGTTAGCAAAAAAAGCGCCTTTTTTATAAGCCCGCCAGGCTGCAGTAACATTCGAGCCCATGGCATTGGTCGAAAGATAGTAAACGTTGGCGTAGCCTCCGGTGCAGAGACAGACTGCGTCTCCGGCATGGCTTCTGATCTCCCCTGTGACCAGGTCCCGAATAGTTATACCCCTTGCTCTTCCCTCCACAACAACAAGGTCCAGCATCTCGGTCCTGGGAAACATTCTAACTGTCCCTGCCCTTATCTGCCTCGAAAGCGCGCCATAGGCTCCAAGCAGAAGCTGCTGCCCTGTCTGTGCCCGCGCATAGAAAGTCCGGGAGACCTGGGCGCCCCCAAAGGAACGGTTGTCGAGATATCCGGCATAATCGCGGGCAAAGGGTACGCCCTGTGCAACGCATTGATCGATAATGTTGTTGCTGAGCATTGCAAGCCGGAAGACGTTGGCCTCTCTTGCCCTGAAGTCTCCGCCTTTTATGGTGTCCCGAAAAAGACGGAATATACTGTCTCCGTCTCCGGAATAGTCCTTTGCAGCATTGATCCCACCCTGGGCAGCTATGCTGTGGCCCCTGCGCGGGCTGTCCTGAAAGCAGAAGGTCTCGACCTGGTAGCCCAGCTCTCCGAGGGTCGCTGCAGCTGAGGCTCCTGCAAGCCCGGCGCCGACTACGAGGACCCTGTATTTGCGTCTGTTGGCAGGGCTTATAAGCTCCAGCTCTTCTGTGCGCCTGTCCCATTTTTCCGCAAGAGGCCCAACCGGACATTTGGCGTCAAGTACCATGGATTTCTTATCTCCCGATAATGCCGGCCATAATGCTGAACGGTATAGCAGTGTAGCCTATGAATATTAAAACAGCCGTTGCTGTTGCCGCCCTGATCATCACAGGCAGTGACCCTTCGCTGTTCAGTCCAAAGCTCTGAAGCATGCTCTGCAAGCCATGGGTCAGATGCATGGCCAG
>JAGVHR010000207.1 GCA_020056455.1 Thermodesulfovibrionales bacterium | reverse complement strand
GTGTCCTATGTAAAGATTGAGGGGTCATATATCAGGAATATAGAAGTGGATGAAAGAAACAGGCTTCTGGTCAGCCATATACACCAGATAGTTTCAAAGATGGGGATAAAGACTATCGCATCCTTTATTGAGGACAGGGAGACCGGAGAAATACTGAAAGGGCTGGGCATAAACTATGGGGTAGGGATACATTTTGGGACGCCAAGGGACATCTGATACAGGCTACAGGGAAGGCATGCTGATCAATGCCCTCTCCTCCATTATAAGGCTGAACGAGATTTTCAGCCTCTACCCGCAGGGCATTAATGAAATATATTCCATTGTTGCAGCTGAGATCTCGAGACTTTTCTCAGCGGACTGCACTGTATATCATATAAAAGGAGATATGCTTGAGCCGGTTGCCTTTCAGAGTTCCGGCTCCTCAGACAGCAAACTTCATCTTCACGCAAAGGTGTCCGTTTCCGAATGCAGGGCCATAACAGAAAAAAAACCGCTTATCTTTGATTCGTTTCATCCCTGCGCAAGCAGACAACCCGGGGAAGGCAGAAGGCTGAATTCCATTTGTATTCCCGTGAGTTCAGACGAGGTTGTTGCAGGCGTGTTAATCGCTGATTTTTTCGACCGTGAGACCATATCGAACGACGACTTCAACCTGTTGATGGCCATGGTCAGTCAGCTGTCAAATGCTCTCCACAGAAACAGCCTTTTTGATAATCTGAAGGCAGAGAAAGAGAGGCTTGAAGCTGCGAATCAAGTCATAAACGGGCTGAACAGGGAACTGAACGACAAGATATCTGAGATGGAGACGCTGCAGGCGCAGTTGCTGGAATCCCAGAAGCTTGAGGCAATGGGGAGGCTCGCAGGAGGCATTGCCCACGACTTTAACAATATTCTTGTTGCCATTATGGGCTATTCTGAGCTGGCCTCGTCCATGCTTCCTGAGGGCACTCCGGTCAAGGAATACATCAGGAATGTCATAAAGGCATCTGAAAAAGCCAAGGCCCTTACGAATCAGGTGCTGGCCTTCAGCAGAAAGCAGATTATAGACCTGCGCGCGGTCAGCATAAACGACCTCATTATGAACTTCAAGGTCATGCTGGATAAGCTGATACCTGAAAACATAGAAGTGAGGCTGTCCCTGTCTCATGATGTATCGGCAGTTATGGCGGATGCTCATCAGCTTGAGCAGATAATAATGAACCTCGCGGTCAACGCAAAAGACGCCATAATCAACGGCGGCGTTCTGTCACTTACAACTGAAAATGCCTCACTGGACAGCGAAACTGCCAAAAGACTTGATTTGAAGAGCGGAAGGTATGTGCTTCTTTCCATATCAGACAGCGGCAGTGGTATGCCGGAGGATATAAAACAGCACATATTTGAGCCGTTTTATACCACAAAAGAAGGGGGCAGGGGCACAGGGCTTGGGCTTGCCGTTGTTTATGGAATAGTCAAACAGCATAACGGGGCAATCGAAGTGTACAGCAGTCCGGGTATCGGAACGACTTTCAGGATATATCTTCCGCCGGTAGTTGCGATTGAAAGCAGCCTGCCTGTTTCTGAAAAGCCGGACCCGCAGCCTGAGCTGCCGGTGGGGACAGAGCGTATACTTGTTGTAGAAGACAGCGAGCCGGTACTCGAGCTTGTATGCTCGGTGTTGTCAACCCTGGGATACAGAGTGGACAGGGCGTCAGACGGCAGTCAGGCCCTGGCGATAGTCAGGGATTCCTGCGATTTTTATGACCTTATCATAACAGATATAATAATGCCCGCAATGAACGGAGAAGAGCTTGCCGTCCAGGTGCGGAAGATCTGTCCTGGGATCTCTATTGTTTTCATGTCCGGCTACCCTCAGGACAAACTCCAGAAGAGCGGTATGTCAGACAAGCGCATCTCATATCTGAGTAAACCCTTTAAACACAGGGAATTGGCCCTTACTGTCAGAGCAGTTCTGGATGCGTGAGATAGAGTGGCCGGCTTATGTTCAATATCTCTTTTCCCCTGCCTTATGCTGTAATTTCTCTGTTTCTTTGCCTTGGCGGCTGTTCTGATGTTAATTATGCTGTGCGCGGGGAAGGCGCGCAGGAGCCTGCAGCAGGTAGCTGGTTTCGGCAAAGGACTGAGATGCTCAGCAGGGACCTTTCTGCTTTGAGTGCGGATGTTTCCGGTCAGGAAGCGCGGGAAGTTGCGGAAGCCGCGATTTCCTTTTCAGCTGATCTTGCAGAACAATACCGGCTGGTGCGTCCGCCTGTCTTTCATAACCTGCTTGTCAACCTTGGAATAAAAGACCGGGGGCTCTGCACTCACTGGACCGAAGACCTGCTGAAGCGCCTGCGCAGCCTCGGATTGAAAAGCCTGAGACTTCATTGGGGTGTTGCCGAACCGGCAAGTCTGTTTGGACTGCAGCACAGCAGTGTAATCATCACTGCCCGGGGACAGACTTTTGAGCAGGGGCTTGTGCTTGATCCATGGAGGAATTCGGGTGAGCTGTATTGGGCTGTGGTAAGGGATGATATATATGTCTGGAAACCCGAGAAACTCTGACGTATGCTGAGCGCAGTTACGGGAAACGTTTGTTGATATGTCTGTTTTATATTAAAATAGTATCGATGATCAGCCCTGGCCGAAAAAAATCACTGTACCTGATGCGGATTGCCTGTTGCCTGCTGACAATAGGTCTTGCTGTCTGCCGGACTGATGCGGCGGCCGGTGAGATGGCTTTTGTGCTTATCGGGCAATCGAACATGGTCGGCTTCGGACAGGTCAGAGACCTTCCGGCAAATCAAACGGAGTTTCCTGCCAATATTATTTTCTATGATCAGGGAGAAAGAAAACAGCTGGGTCAGCAGAGACGGTTCGGTCCTGAGGTGGGGTTTGCGAGGACATTGGCTGAAGCGTTTCCGGATGATACTATTGTGCTTGCGAAGTACGCTGTAGGCGGAACGTCTATCGCGCAATGGATGCCTTATGATTCAGGGCAGGAAAGCCCTGTGGAACCTGGTCCTGCGAAAAGATCTCTCCGTCTTTACCCGGCTTTGATGGATGCCCTTAAACCTGTAATGGCAGGCAATTCCAGGGTTTGTGCTGTTTTGCTTATGCAGGGCGAGGCTGATGCGAAGAATGATGCTCTGGCTAAGGCCTACGGTGTCCGGCTGGCTGATTTTATTGCAGCGCTGAGAAGGGACCTGAAAAACGCACAGTTCTTGTTGCTTTATGGTAAGGTCAATCCACCTGCAGACCGGTTTCCTGCTGTCGCGCTGCTCCGGAATCAGCAGGAGACCCTAAAGACGAGGGTGCCGGGGGTGGAGATGATCAGCACTGATGACCTGAGCAAACGGCCTGATGGGTTGCATTATGATTCGTCCGGGCAATTGGAACTGGGCAGGCGCTTTGCTGCGGCTTATCTCCGTTATGCCGGGACAGAGGGCTGTGAAGGCATCAGGCTGGGCAGCGCCGGACCTGACCGGAAGGCGAAACCGGAATGAGTCTTCGTTCACACTCAGGACCGATTGCCCTTGAAAACGCTCTTGTGAGGATAATAGTGCCGGATGGCGCACGGGAAGTAGTGGTATCGTTTGAATCAGCGGCCCCTGATATCAACAGAAAAGACATGTCTCGCAGCGCCTTTGGAGAGAAATTTCTACTTGACAGCAACTTTGCGGTTGTCGGCATTATGCCGAGGAGCAAGAATTGGTATCGGACTCCTGATATCCACAGGTTTTTAGAGTCGCAGGAGCTGCATGATTTTCTTGGTGAATTTGAGCGCATTCACACCTATGGCGCCAGCATGGGCGGATATGGCGCGTGCGCTTTTGCAGGCATCCTGGGAGCGCAAAACGTTGTTGCATTACAGCCTGTTTCGACCCTGGCGGCTGAACTGGTCCCGTGGGAATCAAGATTCCGTCCCGGCATCAGGAATGACTGGGCCGGCCCGTATAAAGATGGCGCGGACGGTCTTGCAGGTATTGAATCAGTGTGGCTCATTTACGATTCATCATGCCAGGATAAACCGCATGTCGTCAGACTGTCCCAGGCTGCCGGACGCGCGGCCAGAGAAATCAATGTGCGTGGCGCCCGGCATGCTGTTGCTCTTGCCTTGCGCAACCGGGGGATTATCAAAGCTGTGGCGCTGGCGTGTCTGCGATGCGAGCCGCAGGTCGAGGTGCAGCGCATTGTAGACATGAGCTACACTCAAATGATGGATGCTGCGAAGAAACGTAAAAAACATGCAGGGAGGCAGGCCTTGCTCCATAAAGCCGTGAACTGGCCTGCCTATGCGCCGAAAATGGTTCTAAAGATGCTGAAACGGTTGAAGAAGGCCCCAAAGGGCCTGCTCAGGATGATGAGACATCTGCTGTTAGCGCTCAAGAAGTGAGGCCGGAACCGCTTCCGGATTCATTTTGACTTCCCTCTGAACAGCGTGCTAAAATTTATCGGTTTTTAGACCATCTGCGCCTGGGAGAGCATATATCGTGGACCTGAAAAAAATCGAAAAAGGTGTCAGACTCATCATTGAGGGCATCGGAGAAGACCCGGACAGACCAGGTATCAAAGGTACTCCGGACAGGGTGGCCAGGATGTATCAGGACATCTTTTCAGGGCTTGAGACAACTACTGAAGAGATCCTGTTTCCTATCGAAGGAGAAAGTCATGAGGAGATGGTGCTCCTTAAGGACATCCCTTTTTATTCTGTGTGTGAGCACCATCTCCTTCCTTTTATAGGCAAGGCCCATATAGCATATATTCCTGGGGCCGGCAAGATTGCGGGAATCGGGGAGCTTGTGAAAGCGCTTGAAATGTTTGCAAAGAGACCCACTGTGCAGGAACGCCTTACAGCTCAGCTTGCTGACCTGCTGATGGAAAAACTGAAGCCCAAGGGCGCTATGGTCATTGTTGATGCAGAGCATCTCTGCCTTTCGATGCGGGGGCTCAAAAAGCCGGGCACAAAAACAGTGACCTCTGCTGTGAGGGGTATTTTCAGGTCAAAGGAATCAACCCGGCAGGAACTGCTGGAACTTATAAAGAAGAGGGACTAATCTCTAATTACAGGAGGAAGAAAGATGTCGGCAAAGATCATCAGCGGCACTGAAATAGCCGCTCAGATACGGGAAGAACTGAAGCAGGAAGTAGCCAGGATCAAGGATGAGACAGGTGTAGTGCCTGGGCTGGTAACAATACTTGTGGGCCATAACCCTGCATCTGTCAGTTATGTCACGGCAAAGCAGAAATCCGCTCATGAGATAGGGTTTCATTCCATACAGGATGATCAGCCTGACAATATCTCAGAGGAAGACCTGCTGAGGCTTATTGATAAATATAACAACGATCCGAAGGTGCATGGTATTCTTGTGCAGCTTCCTCTGCCTAAGCATATTGACGAAAAGAAGGTGCTCAACGCCATAAATCCTGACAAGGACGTGGACGGTTTTCACCCGGTAAATGTGGGCCGTCTTATGATCGGCGGGGCTGAGGCCAAGTTTCTGCCATGTACACCTGCCGGCATTCAGGAACTGATTGTACGTTCCGGGGTTGAGACATCAGGAGCTGAAGTAGTAGTGGTGGGAAGGTCAAATATCGTTGGAAAGCCCATTGCCAATATCATGCTCCAAAAGGGCAGAGGCGCCAATTCCACAGTCACGATTGTACATACAGGCACGAAGAACCTGGATGCGCACTGTAAACGCGCTGATATCCTTATTGTGGCGGCTGGCGTGCCCGGGCTTGTGAAACCTGAATGGATCAAGCCGGGAGCATGTGTTATTGATGTAGGTGTAAACCGGGTTGGCGAAAAGAAAAGTGAAAAAACCGGCAAGATGGTGCCGATTCTAAAGGGAGATGTTGATTTTGATGCTGCTAAGGAGATAGCCGGTGCGATTACTCCTGTGCCCGGCGGCGTAGGACCAATGACTATCACCATGCTTATGAAAAATACTGTAAAGTCTGCGAAACTTCATGCCGGAATCAAGGCTTGACAGCCTTG
>JAGVHR010000040.1 GCA_020056455.1 Thermodesulfovibrionales bacterium | reverse complement strand
TATCCCGATTACGGCTGCGTAAAGGTCATAGATCTTAGAGAATGGTGGGAGAAAGAGACTAATCTTCCTATTCCGCTAGGCTGCATTGCAATCAGAAGAGATCCAGAGACAATCATTCACAAAGAACAGGTTGAACTGCTCATTAAAAACTCGGTAATTTATGCAGAAAAGAACCGGGCTGCTTCACGCTCCTTTGTGCGGCAGCATGCCCAGGAATTAGACGACAAGGTGATAGACGGCCATATTGATCTATACGTCAATGATTTTACAGTATCACTGGGTATTACGGGACAAAGAGCGATTCAAACTCTGGAGGAGATGGCAAGATGGAAAAAAATCCTTTAATCTGTCTTGTCATGGCTACTCTTCTTGAGGCAAAGCCGTTTATCGGCGGGCTTTCATTGATAAGGCTGGACTCTAAACCCTTTCCTGTTTACAGGAAAAAAAATCATATTCTCATTATATCAGGAATCGGGAAGGCAAATTCGGCAATGGCCTGTGCCTATTCCTGTTTAAGATTCGGCCCTTTTTGTATCGTAAACCTTGGCGCGTCAGGTGCGACAGGCGCCGGACACCCTCTTGGCGAACCATTGCATATCAAAAAAGCTCTTGAGTATGACAGACCTCAATTCAAATCAAAATTTCCCCATAGACACATACCGGACGTCTTAGAAGGTTTTTCTTATGCAACAATCGCAACCTTCGACCGGCCAGTGCTCGATCCAGCCGAAAGGCAAAAATTGTCAGAAACAGCGGATCTCATCGATATGGAAAGCGCTTCCATCATTCAGGCGTGCAGAAAATTCAATACTAAATGCTATGTCTTTAAATTCGTAAGCGATACGCCGGAGCATACCAGAGATAACGATATAGTTGAAAACATAAAGATTTACAGAAATACTTTTTTCAGCTTTTTCCTGGAATCTGTCCTGCCGCTACTGTAAATTCTTCTTCCCTGCCAGCTGAAACCGGCAAAGCCGGACACTGGAAAATACTTGTTTTGTGATGAACCGAATGATGAACAAAATTTTAAGGTTACACCTACCTATACGTAACATAATCTGTTTTTTCTATTGATATTAATGTGTTAAGTTGTGTTTAGAATTTCATAGTTTCGTTCTCACGTCAAGAATTATTTGGGTTGCCAGCCGTTCGCTGCATTATAACCTCCATCGCTTTGAAGTAATCCCTTTGTACTTTGAGATTCGATACGCGGCAGTATCTTTGCGTGGTTCTTATGGAATTGTGCCCCAGAAGATCTTGGATCGTAGAGAGATCGGTGTCGACATTCAACATCTGTGTGGCCATCGTATGGCGAAGATGATGACAGGAGATTCTCAGTTTCGTTTTGTTGGCATAATACTCCATCCGTTTCTGGATGCCGCGAACCGATAAAGACTGACCGGTAAGAGGTCCTTTCTCCACCAGAAAAACTTTTTTCACTTTGTTCGCAGGTCTCACTCTGAGGTACTCCAGGAGAGCAGCAAGGGCGTCGTTGCTGATATAGACAATCCGATCCTTGGCACCCTTGCCGTCCTGGATAAACAGGATTCTGCGTTTAAGATCAATGTTACCGAGGGAAAGATGGGCCACTTCTTCTACTCGTAATCCGCATCGGAGCATAATCATAAACATGGCTCGATCCCTTGGCCCTTTCAGATTCTTGAAGAAGAGCTCTATATGTTCGTCGTTCAGATGCTTGGGAAGTCCCCTGGGGAGCTTCATGATATTCGGCTTCTTCACAGGGTTAACGATCGGGACTTCCTCCTCTTCCGAAAGGTAGTGATAAAACTGACATACACTGTTGAGATAACAATTTACAGTCTTTGGTTTTAACCGTTTGCCGAGGAGATAATCCATATATCCAACAATCTTCCGATACGTGGTTTGCTCGATCGGCACATCAAGCCAGATCACAAAATGTTTGAGGCCGTTCATATAGCTTTTAACGGTATTCGGTGAGACGTTCCTTCTCTTCAAGAAACGCCTGTACCTGATGATCGCATCGGTGATGTCCATCACTTTCCCCCCTTTCTATAATCGTCATGGCTCTGAAGTACTCTTCCTCCCTGGTCTTGTCGGTTAGCCGGGCATAACGCCGCGTCACATCCAGAGACGTATGCCCCATCAGTGGTTGAAGACACTCGATCCGCATACCCGCATTGAGAAGCTCACTGGCAAAGGTGTGGCGAAGGGCATGAAGGGAATACCCCTTTTGGACAAGATTGGCTTTTTTAAGATAATTTTCAAAAAGCAGATGCGCTGTACCGTAGGACATCGTGTTTCTGCTCTGTGCGTAAAAAAGAACCTCTTTATGCGGTTCTCTTATATTGAGCCATGCCTTCAGAGCGCTCATCGCATCATCACTGAGATATACGACCCGCCCCAGCCGATTCTTTGCGCTCTCGTAAATATCAATCCTGCGATCCTTGAGATGTAGATCCTGCAGTTTGGTACTGAGCAACTCTCCGATTCTCATTCCCGTCCGTAAAAGAATCATGATCATGGCCCGGTCTCTTACATTGTCAATAACAGAGAGTAATTGCTTCACGTCGTCCGGATCCATCGCTCGCGGCAATGTCTCGGGCTTCCTCAGACGAATTCTTCTTGCCAGAACATCAGTCCTGACAATCCCTGCGTCTATCGCAAAGCCCAGAAAAGCATTGGCACAGTGAAGCCTTGTTCGCACCGTCGTTAGCATCAACCCTCGATCCTGCTCATGCTC
>JAGVHR010000068.1 GCA_020056455.1 Thermodesulfovibrionales bacterium | reverse complement strand
GCCCCTCTTTGCCAAAGAGGGGAATTGTTCCTCCCTTTGGCAAAGGGAGGTTAGGAGGGATTTTTTAACTGTCCGGAAACTTATGAACTGATTAATACGAAGCCGTCTTATTTGGATGCCATGTTGCCTATATATTGCCGCAGTGCAGATACTGCCTGTGAGATTTCCTTTCTCTCCGGAAGCGAGGATATGACCTTGTCTATGCAGCCCTGATTTGATGCGAGGCTGAATGAGGCCGGGAAGTTGAGATCATAGACCCAGGTAAGCTGCATCAGCTTGAAATCATTAAGCGTTTTCAGATCTGAATACGCCGCGCTCTTTTTCCCGAACAGGCACGCAAGCACTTCTTCAGAATATTCAGGAGTATCCGGCAAATCAAGACCTGCAGCCGATTCCCTTTCCACTTCATCCTTTTCGTAATATTCCGAGAAAAAACGCCAGATGTCGAGTTTGTCGGCATCCCTGATCATCTTAAGGAAAAATACCTTTTCAGGATCAAGTTCGCCTGGGATGGAAAACGCATTATGAAACCTGACTGCATCAATGATCAGTTCCTGTTCGCTGAGGGGAAGTCCGCTGAGCGGCTTTTCTGTTTCAAGCACCTCTGCGCCAAGTCTTCCATGGTTCACTGAAATATTGTCCCTGAAAGTTCTGTACTGCGCATACTGGGGAAACCGGCCTATGTCGTGCAGCAGCCCTATTGCCTCTGCCATAAGGACTTTGTTCCGGTTCTGAAGTTCTGCCCCGGCTATCAGGACCATATTGGCGGCAACCTTCCGGGTATGGAATTCTTTCAGCGCAATATTCTTCCGGTCCTCCCTGGCCGCAGGATAGAATCTCTTACAATAGCCGGAAAACCAATTTTTGAGATTCAAGAGGTCTATAGTGTTCATAACAGCTGCCTGCGGTCCACCGGTATCGCTACGCCCCTGAGTTTTTTACTTTCTCACAAAACCGCAGAAGCGCCCTGCTCTGATCTTCTTTTAAAAAATCTTCCCGCTCGATGGCAGACAGCAGGGCGATGATTTCCCTGTCAACTGTCATCAACATGTTTTCTTTGGCCAGATATGTTTGTTCATAAGAGTTCAGGGCTGAGTTGACAGCATCGACAAAGGAGCGGATATACATATCATCGTTATCTCTGACCATCAGCCGCTGTTTGTAATTCCCGTCCGTAAAGGCGCCTATTTCTCTTTTCAATCGCTCAAAAGGCCCGATGAACCTGTTGGAAAACCTCATGATAAAAAGAAAAAGAACGCTCAGATAAGCAATAAAAATAAGGGAGATTATCAGCAGGTTATATCCCATCTGCGAAAAAGACGGATTTATCTTTTTGCTGAATTCTATTGTAAGAAAATTCAGGATGCCGACAGCTAAAAATGACCAGAGGACCATCACAGCAACCGAAAGCCGCAGTTGTTTTGATGTATAATATTTCTGCCTTATAGTCTTCACTGCTTTTTCCTTTCCAGGCCTGAGCATGGCAATAATGAAGAAGCATTAACTATGCCAGACAGACAGTATAAATATCCCGGATTCATGCCGGGTTTCTAAATAAAAATAGCGACCACTAACAAATTTTGGCAACATAGCGCTTTTTTGTCATTGATATTCAGAAAGAGATATGCGTAGTGTTATAATGATTCCCATGGGAAAACTCAAACCCCATACAGTTCCAAAATCAGTAATCTACGGCTTTTTTGTGCTTGGACTTATTTCTGCGATCGCCTTCAGAGGGATTATCATCCTGCAGCGCCTTGAGCCGGGCTGGGTAAGGCCGGTATGGTATATCGGCACAATCGGCTATTTTCTCTTCTTTCTCTATCGCTTCATGATAACCAAAAAAAGAAAACATGCCATCGGAAACTTTCAGCTCATCGAAAAACTGAAGACCAATGCCTGCCTGTCTGAAGAAGACCGCGAAGTCGTGCTCTATCTCCTTTCCTCAATAAGGTTCTCTCTGGAGGACGTCAATTACGCGCTTATCTTCATACTCTCTGTCCTTGCGATTGCCGCGGACATGGCGCTGTTATTTTTGAGATAGCGTCCGGCAGTTCGGCCTGGGTCCTGCCTCCTGCAGGAAAATAGTTGAGGTCTGCAACAAAAAAAGAGGGGTTTTTGATAGAATTAAAAAGATGAACCGGTTTGGAAAAGGCCCTGGAGACAGGGCCCATAATAAATCATGAAGTTCCTGGTTTGCTTTCTCAGCCTACTGATGCTGTTTTCCTGCAACGGCAAATCTCCTGATATTGAAAAGTTATCACATGAAAAGGCAAGAGAAACAACCATCACTATTGCCATACTTCCGGAGCAGAATGTCTTTGAACAGAAAAAGAGATACAGGCCCCTGGCGGAATATCTTTCAAATGCCCTTGATGTAAATGTAAAGATAAAACTCCTTGACAGCTACGGCTCCATCTACGATGAAATTAAAAACAGGACCATTGACGGGGCTTTTTTCGGAAGTTTCAATTATATTTTAACAAGGGCAAGGGCTGATATTGAGCCTCTGGCAAGACCGGCTGAGACAACCGGCAGGTCAAATTACCGCTCCCTGATATTTACAAGAAAAGACAGCGGCCTGACATCAGACATAATGAAATGGAAAGGGAAGAAGATCGCCCTTGTCCATGAAGTAACCACAGCAGGCTATATCTTTCCTGCGTGGCACCTTAAAAAGCATGGCATAACTGCCTTTGAGCAATACTTCGGCAAGGTGATTTTTACAGGAAGCCACGATGCCGCCATACTGTCTGTCCTCAAAGGACAGACTGACCTCGGCGCTGCTAAGGACCTGATATTTGAAAAAGTCCTTTCTGAAAATCCCGCCATGAAAACTGAATTGATCGTGCTCGCCAGCTCATTAGAAGTGCCCTCAAACACTCTTTGCGTAAGAAGCGATCTGGACAACAGGATCAAGACTGCGCTTAAAAACATATTGATCTCAATGCATACAACGCCTGAGGGCAGGGAGGTCCTTGCGGCCTTCAGCGCGAGTAAATTTAAGGGAACAGCGGATTCTGAGTATGACGAACTCCGGGCAATGGCCGGCGAACTGGACATAAACTTAAAAACCCATCCTTTCACCTATAAACGATGAAAAAGCGGTTGATAACAGGCCTGGGGCTGGTATTGTTCATATTTACGATCGGCGCTGTCGTTGTTATCAAAAGCCTTGACAACATTGTTTTAAACCAGAAGCTGATACACGAACAGGACATCATAATCGGCAAGTACAATGAAATGCTCTTCCAGATGAAGGGCGCTCAGGCCGAGCTTTACAGACACCAGGCCGGTTACACAAGAAATATCGACGGTCTGGTAAGCTATGTCGAAGCCTTTAGCGAAAACATGATTTTTCTCTCAAAACAATATTCCGGTCATCTCCATGATGTGGCCTGCATGCAGTGTCATTCAAAGATTGAGGAGCGGCTTACCTCTCTTGATCAGATATTCTCGGGCTTAAAAGAATTGAAAGGCGAATACGAAAAAGATGTCAGCGTCCTCATAACAACCAATGATGAAAACCAGCGAAAACTTCTGGAAAAATCCACTACTGAAAGAGGCAACAATATCAT
>JAGVHR010000221.1 GCA_020056455.1 Thermodesulfovibrionales bacterium | reverse complement strand
TCCCTTTGCCAAAGGGAGGAACAATTCCCCTCTTTGGCAAAGAGGGGCGAGGGGAGATTTTCCATACAAATCCCGATTACTTATGGTCTTATTAATATGTGCGCCTGGAATGCCTGACTGCAGGGATATGCGAGTCCTCTTCCTTGAGAAGCAGATAGAGGGTTCTGTCTATGTTGTCGAGCAGCTCCTTGAACCTGCCGCCGTAGCTCTTTGACGATGCGAAAAGGTCCTCTCGCAGTTTTCGTATAGCCATATCGTTGCACTGATCGTATGTGATATGTCCCTGCTGCATTGCTATTCGCTCACGAATGAGAAGGTCCTTTGCCTTCAGAAGAAAAGACAGCAGCTCCTTTTTCAGGTCTTTCAATGACTTTTCCATATTGCATCCATTTCTGTTTTCAAGCAGTCCGGCTATTTCCTTGATCATGATATACAAGGTGCAATATTCGAGTCCTCGCACTCCTCTGCGCCACTGGAGCAGAAGCGGATTCCTCCAGAACCAGAGAAAATTCCTGATACCGAGGCTGATGAGGTCATAGGCTGCTGATTCAAGCTCAGCGGCGATTGTAAACTCAGCAGTGGAAGCGCCGGTCCCCTGATATCCGGCTGCCGCATTCCCAGCGCCCGGCCCCGGTCTGCTGGGGAAGCGACAACCGGATATCAGATATCCCCAGATATTTTTCAACACAGTTGGGCCGTTATTGTCGTCAGGTGTATCAAAGTGTACCAGAGACAGGATTACTTTACCCTCTCCGAACCTTCCTTCTATCACCGCAGACTCGCCGATGAGTCTTGCAGGATCGAGGTTGATCTGATAGAGCTGCTCCATATCCTTCCAACTGCCTGACGCAGAGATGTCTCCGGTATTCAGGTCAGAGCTGAATGAATCCGGAAGCGCTTTGTCATATTTTGCAAGCGCACGAATGTTTTTGCCGAGCATACCGAACTGCGGCGGCCACCACGCATAATAAATGGGACTTGCCGCAGCCGAATTCCAGACAGGATGCCTTGTGGTCCTGAGCCTGACCCTGCCGCTGAAGCTCGGCACACGCTCCTTTGTCGCTTTTCTGCGAACAGCAAGTAGACCGATGCCGTCATCTGTCGCAAGACCCGCACCACCGCAGAAGCCGAGATAATTTCCGCCGCTACTCACAAAACTTCTGACAGCCTCAGCGCCCTCATCTCCAAGGGCCTTCATCTTGTTGGATGACCAGCCTCCAGGAACAAAGAGCAGTGCGTATTGCTCAAGCCCCCCCCTGCTTATATCTTCGGCGCGCACAAGATCAAACGGCAGGCCGGCTGCGCGCAGGGCCCTGTACGACATAACGCCCCAGAGAAAAGACTCATCCCAAAGAAGGGCAGCACGGTTTAGCCGTTTTGGCGGCGAAGCCGGGATTGGTCCGTTATATTTCCGGATACTGCTGTTTTTTCTCATAGCCTCTTGGGGTGATCATCAGATTATTCCAGACAAAGGTGTTTGAGTTGCCGATGATAATGCTCGTCTGCATATCAATCTCCTCTTCAAGCATTTTTCCGAGGTTTGTAATGACTACAGACTCATTCTCCCTCATGGCGCCCCTGACGATCCCGACCGGAGTGTCAGGCAACCGGCGCTTCATGATGATATCCCGTGCCCTGATGATCTGTTCTGTCCTGCCCCTGCTCCTGGGATTATAAAGAACGATTACAAAATCGGCCATTGCAGCAGCATCAAGCCTTTTTTCTATTGTTTCCCATTGAGTAAGTCTGTCAGAAAGGCTGATTGAGGCAAAGTCGTGCATCAGCGGCGCACCGAGCAGGGCTGCAGCAGCGTTCAGTGCAGATACGCCGGGAATCACCTCAATTTCGGGATTCTGCATGCCGAATTCTGAACTACGGTTTCTAAGAAGCTCAAGCACAAGACCGGCCATGGCATATATTCCAGGGTCGCCTCCACTTATAACCGCAACAGTCCTGCCTTCGGAAGCAAGCTCTATAGCCTTTCTGCAGCGGTCTATCTCCTGTGTCATGCCGGTAGCTACGACCTGCTTATCAACTATCAGGTCCTGGATGAGGTCAAGGTAAGTCCCGTAGCCGACTATTGCGTCAGAACCCCTTATGGCCTTCTGTGCATAAGGAGTTATGTGATCTATGTTGCCCGGTCCTGTTCCCACTACATAGATCTTTCCGGTCCTCTTTGCCGCGTGATTATCCAATTCCATGACTCCCCCTTTTTTTCCGGCGACAGCCACTGTCACATTCCCGATCTTCTGCTTATTAACAAGAAGCTTCTCTGCCTTTGCGCCGAGCAGGGCAGCGGGCTCTGCGACTGCCTTTGCGCCTGTAGCCTTAAGCGCTGCCTTTGAAATTCGGATTTCGGACTTCGGATTTTGGAATGCGGAATTCAGTTCGTCAGCAGTAAATGTCGCTACTCCCAAATCGTATTTTTCGGCAAAGGCGATTAGTCCAGGCTCTTTTGCCTTTATATCAATGGTTGCGACTGAAAGTACCGACTGAAAGGAAAGTTTATGGTCGGCAAGCGCCTTCTGTACAGCTGCCTCTATCTCCTCTGCTGATGTCCGGCTGTTGCAGCCTATACCCACAACGAGGTCTCTGGGTCTGAGATAAAGAGCCCTATGATCCGATAATGATCTGTCATGCGTGATCAGCATATCTGCAGATGAGCTGTCAGCAACCTTTCTGAACTCAGGCGGCAGCGTCATGCCCGAATCGTCATAGACATTGAGTGACCCGAGATCAACGAGCTTCGTGGCTATTTGAGAAAGCAGGTTCCAGTCCTCAATCACAAGATCATTGTCCCGGGCCCAGATGTCTATTGACGTCAGATTGCCAATGTCGGATGCAGTTGTGATGACTGCCTCGCCCCCAAGGAATCCGGCGATCTCTTTAGCCTTTTCATTGGCGCCTCCGAGATGGCCTGACAGGAGGCTGACAGCATACTTTCCCTCCTCATCGACCACTATCACAGCAGGGTCGGTCTTCTTGTCCTTAATTAACGGTGAGATTACCCTGACAACAATGCCGGTCGCCATAATGAATACCAGAGATCTGCTATTGCGCCAGAGCTCAGGGATCAACTCCGGCTTAAACCTGATCACTCCGGCATTTGGATAAAAAGCAGCAAGTTTTTTTGCCAGAGCAAAACCTCTCACGGTTATATAACATATAGCAGTATCAGATATTCTGACTTCTGACTTTTGACTTATGGCTCTACTTTCGGAACTCATGCTTAAAATCCTTATGATAGAGCATCGACTCTTTCCCGAGAGATTCTTCAGAGGCCCTGAGGGATTCGCCGATATAGATAAGAGCGGTCTTCCTGATGCCCGAATTCTGTACGATCCCGGCAATGTCCTTCAAAGCTCCCCGAACAATCTTCTGTTGAGGCCAGGACGCCTTCTCGATCACTACAAAGGGGGTCTCAGGGCCGTATCCTGTCAACAGTTCATCTCTTACTTTTTCGATCATGCTGACGCTCAGGAAGATCACCATGGTAGCCTTATGCATGGCGAGCCGGCTTAGTTTCTCGGCTTCAGGAACCGGAGTCTTCCCCTCCATGCGGGTGAATATGACGGTCTGGCATATCCCGGGAATCGTGAGCTCCTGCTTTAGGGCCGCAGCCCCTGCCAGGGCGGAAGATACGCCGGGTATGACTTCACAGTCGATGCCAAGCTCGCGCAGTCGTTCGATCTGCTCGGAGATTGCGCTATAAAATGACGTATCTCCGGTATGAAGCCTGACTACAATTGCGGCACTATTAACAGCTCCCTTGATAACTGCGATGATCTCTTCAAGGTCCATTGACGCGGAATCATAGATCGTGGCCCTGATGCCTTCAAGCAGCGCCGGGTTGACAAGGCTTCCTGCATATATAACAACATCAGCTGAATCGAGCAGCCTTCTTCCCTTCAGGGTTATCAGCTCTGGGTCTCCGGGCCCTGCACCTATGAAATAGACCTTGCTCATTTTTTTACTATCAGCATTGAAAAATAATTGAGATCAGCTTCACTTACTTTTTTTATGTCCCTAACGATCATCTCATCTTCCATGCCGGCCCTTGAGACATAAACCGCCTTGCCGGTCAGGTCCAGCTTATCTAATATTTGCAGGACATTATTAAATACCCTATTGACCTTCATCAAAACGATTGTATCAAACTCCGATAAGGTATTTTCCAGATCTCCCAAATAATTTGCCGGCAGGATAGCTATTTTTTCATTTGCGAGGCCGAGAGAAATTCCTGCCTTTGCGGCGGCTGCGTTAATAGAGGAAACACCCGGAATTATCTCGATATTCAGATCAGGTTTTAATGCGAGCAGCCTGTCATAAAGATAAAAAAATGTGCTGTAAATTGTCGGGTCTCCCAGTGTAATGAATGCGATGTCAACGCCCTTATCAAGCCTGCTGATGATATTTTCCGCTGTCTCATCCCATTTTGCGTCAAGGTCAGAAGTCCGGAAGTCCGGGAGTCCGGAAGTCTTATCATTTGTACTCTCATTCGGTCTCCTTGTCTTTCTCATCGGGAAGTGGGCTTCTATTATCTCCTTGCCGCTGAGATCAAGCGCTTTTTGCACAATAGCAAGAGCAAGACTGCTGCCTTCCTCTCTCCCCTTTGGAACGCAGATGCAGGGGGCCGCATTAAGGACCTTGCAGGCCTTCAGGGTCAACAGTTCAGGATCTCCGGGGCCAATGCCTATGACATAAAAAGTGTTTGACATAATTAAATTCAGAATCGGACACTTATTATACAAAAAAACCTTTTAATCCGGTAGGCTCCTTTATTTTTCACGGCTGCGCCATGTATTATCAAACAGGTTTATTTTCCCGGACAACGAAGATATGGGCGGAGGGATGCAGATGTTAAACAGAATGGCCGGCAAAAAACTTGCGGATGAGATTAAGGCAAGGGTAAAAAAAGGCGTTGAAGATTTAAACAGCCACGGCATAGACGTCGGACTGGCCCTTTTGCTTGACGGGGATAATTCCTCTTCTGTCCAGTATTTCAACGCAACTCTCATAGCGTGCAGCAAAACAGGAATAACAGCTTACGAATACAGGCACCGGAAAACCGCTACGGTAAATGAACTGCTAAACACAATACATTCCATTAACAGTGATGAAAGGATAAACGGCCTTCTGGTATTAATGCCTCTGCCGACCGGCATAAACGCAAGAAGGATCATAAACTCCATTGCCCCGGAAAAAGACGTTGACGGTCTTGGCGCTATTTCTGTTGGAAGACTTGCGGCGGATGAATCCACATTCCAATTATTTGAAGGATCATCAAATGATAAAGAAAGCAGGAATCTCCCTACAGTATCAGGTTTCCTGCCCTGCACTCCTTTCGGAGTTATCAGGCTCCTCGAATATTATAATGTCGAAATAAAGGGAAAACATGCTGTTGTCATAGGCAAAAGTCTTGCTGTTGGAAAGCCTTTGTCTCTCATGCTGCTCGCAAAGGAAGCTACTGTTACAATATGTCACAGGGAGACCCCTGGACTTTCTGATTTCACAAGACAGGCTGATATAGTCTGCACTGCAACCGGCAGAAGAGGTCTTATCACAGGCGATATGATAAAAGAAGACGCAGTTGTTGTTGATATTGGGATAAACGTGCTTGAAGACGGAAATATCACAGGCGATGTTGATTTTGCTTCGGCTTCAAAAAAAGCCTCCTTAATCACACCGGTCCCCGGAGGCGTCGGACCTGTTACAATTGCCATGCTCCTTGAGAATACACTGAAATCAGCCCAAAGGAACGAGCAGTTTAAAAGCCCTCTGATAACACCGTAGCCTCAAAAGGCCGGGTCTTCTTGCCTGTTATAATAAATACAGGATTCAGCGCTGAAAAGCTGTTGCCATCTCCGAGCTTTTTCATTCTTGAAACAGAGACCTGTGAGACATCAATAACAAAATCATTCTCCCGAAGCGTGGCCACAGCGATGTTCAGCGTCTCGACTGTTGCGGAATTTATAACAATAATTGAAGTTTGCGTCATGGCGATTAAATCGATTATTGCCCTGATTCTCCCTCTGCTGCCTCCTATGAAAACCCTGTCAGGCACAGGAAGGTCCGTCAAAACGTCAGGCGCAAGTCCGTCTATTATTTTAATGTTCAATGTCCCGAATTTAATGCGGTTTTCTCTGAGATTTTGAATCTGCTCATTGTCTTTTTCAACGGCAAATATTTTCAGATCAGGATACAGTTTTGCAGACTCTATTGACACGGAGCCTGATCCTGCGCCAATGTCCCAGAATACGCCTTTTCGGGGAAGTCTTAACTTGTGGATCGAGACTGCCCTCACCTCATCCTTTGTTATGAGGCCTCGTGAATGAGCAATCTTGTCTTCTGTCAGTCCAAATCCAATATTATCTGTCATTGCGGCTTGTCCGCAATCATTCTGAGAGCTTGCAGCCGGGCCGGCAGGGTCCCAGACAAGTGGGAATGATGACAGTGAAGTCACCCTTTTAAGTATCACAACATTCGGATCACCAAAAGACATTCCAGCAATTTCTTCAGGCGTCCCGCTGCTGATCTTTTCATCAGGATATCCCAATCTTTCGCATACGAATATTCTGACCGCTGACTGCTGACTGCTGAGTGCTGATGCGAGTTCTCCTGCGATTGCAGAAGGAGCGTTCTGCCGGTCTGTCAGTACCGCAATCTTATCGTATTTTCTTAGCAGGGCAGGTATATCCTTTAGTTCATAAGGCAACCTTCTTCTTTTCTCAGGATCAGGGCCACCGTGAAGGCTCATCAGAAACGCATTGTCCCATGGTTCTTTGATCCCGGCAAAGGCCGGCTGAATACTCGAAAGGTCAGGGAGTATCTCAACCATGTCATGGCCGAATTCTTCAAGGACTTTTCTGCCTATGCCGAAGAAGAGCGGATCGCCTGAGGCCAAAAGGATGATGGATGATGGATGATTGGAAGATGCAAGAGAAGATCGGATGAAACTGATTGTTTCATCTATCTTGTTGATTACCCTGATCCTCTCTCTTACTGCTTCGTACTCGTCATACCGCTGAAAGACTTCATGGAGTCTTTTTGAAGCCAGAATGACTTCTGAATTCAAAAGCAGATCCTTTGCTCTTGAATCAAGCGGTCTGTAACCTATTCCCATGACAAAAAGTTTGATCATGACAATTTCACCATTATGTCATTTCTGAACAGGACAACATTAACTTTTCACCAGAGGCAAGTTTTCGATTTCATCGTATATGGAGTCAATAGTCTTTTGTATCTCTATAGTCTTCTGAATTGATGTAACTATCCTGCAATAGGTCTGAATCTCATCAAGGGTTAGTATCCGTTCTTTTCTGTCCTTCAGCCATTTGTCACAAACCTGATAACCTCCGATTTGATAGCTCCATACCTCCCCTGATATACCTTCAAAGTATTGCTCTTTATTGATATATACACGCCCTGCATTATCATCATATTTCGGCTTCTCTACCCTGTTATTTCCCTCAACCTGAAACCGGGCTATCGGTAAATCAAGCTCCTGTGATTTAAGCAGGTGAAGATTAACAAGCCTGCTTCCGTACTCAGACATTTTCTTGAACAGCTTATAGTCCTTGGTAAACGGCACTCTTGGAAAATCTATCTTCAGGAACTCTGCATATTTTGTCCTGTATGTCTCAGAATAAAGGACAGCATAAATGTAATAGAAGATTTCTTCAGGGACAGGAGTCTTCTTATAAGCCTTTGACAACTTATCGACAATTTCAGCAGACAGGTTCGGTTTCTTAAGGACATATTCTGCTTCAGGTTCAAAAAGCATCATGGCGGCACTGAAAGATCGCTTTTTAGGCATTTCTTTCTCTTTGTAAAGATAAAGAGGAAAGATGTTGCCCGTGCCAAATTGGCCTGCAAGATCAATAAAATTATAATTCACCATAGCAGTAGACACAAACACGTGGCGAAACTCTTTTAGTACCTGTCTCGAAATCATAAATCCAAGGTTGTCTTCGAAGAAATTATGCATTATTTCATGTCTGTCTCCATCAATCAGCTCTGGTCTGTAACAGATATATCTATTGTCAAAGGGTCGGTAGGAATATGGCAGGATTGATTCTTTCCAATCTTCTCTTTTCAGTTTTTCGCGAGCTTCTTTCAACTTAAAATCATGTGTGTCTTTCAAATTCAATGATTGCCTTACTATGTCATCCGGCAAATCACTTGCAAATGTCCTCATCTTCTGCTTTATCTCATCTTTTGTAAATCCGACTACGAAATGGTCACGATGTGTTTTTACTCCACTGGAAGATTGCACGAATATTTTCTGGGGTCTT
>JAGVHR010000060.1 GCA_020056455.1 Thermodesulfovibrionales bacterium | reverse complement strand
TGGCTTCCCGCCTACTGACTGCGGGAATGACGAAAAACTACACACTGTCGCTGTTTCAGTAGTCCTGTTCATAACACCATCCAATTGAGAGACACTACAATAGTCTCCTTCAGTAGCTGTCCTGCTTATGTTAAGATGTCTGTAAATAATCAATCTGCCGTCAGGGGGGTATATGTCGATACGGACATCTGGAAATCTGCTGATTTTTTCTCTTTTAGGTTTATTTGTTGTAGTTCTTTTGCCTGAGATCATCTCCCTGTATGTAGACTGGCTCTGGTTCAGGGACCTGGGCATGGAGCGCGTATTCTCGACGCAGATGCGCGCCCAGGCATATTCGGCCCTGGCCGGATTGATAGGGGGATATATTGTTTCCTTCGTAAACATCAGGCTCGCGCTGCAGGCGATGAAGGGCCGGGCCGTATTGCTGCCTCCTCACGGCGGAGCACTGCCGCTGCACGAACTTCTCAGGCATTTCGACAAGATCAAAGTTATTGCGCCGGTATTGACAGGGCTCTTTCTGGCTTTCCTGCTTAACGGCAACTGGATGACTTTCCTTTCGTATGTCCATAGAGAGGCCTCCGGTCTTGCTGATCCGATCTTTGGCCGGGACGTGTCGTTTTACCTGTTTGCTCTGCCGGCGCATGAGATCGTTGCCAATGCGCTTTTGTCCGCTCTCTGGGCCACGCTTGCAGCGCTTGTGCTGATCTACGCATTAAAGGGAGCGGTATTCCTTACCAGCCGTGGTTTTAAGGCTGAACAGTCCGCCTTTGCTCATATTTCCGTGCTCGGAGCCATGATTCTCGCTGTATTGGCATGGAAGGCCTATCTCGGTATGTATGCCATCCTTTATTCATCGCATGGCCATATTGCCGGAGCAACCTATACAGATGTGCATGCGGTGATACCCTTTACGAAGATTCGGATCGTTCTGGCTCTTGCCCTGTCGGTTTTTTCCCTTGTTAATATTTTTCTGAAGCGCAACGTGCTTCTTGCGCTGGGCGTTGCCGGCTATATCGTAGTTTCATTTATTGGTATCAGCCTCTATCCTGCGGTACTGCAGAAGTTCGTAGTAGCGCCCAACGAACTGGTCAAGGAAACGCCGTATATAAAAAACAATATCGCTTTCACGCGCAAGGCCTTCGGGATAGACGCGGTGCAGGAGCGGAATATCTCGGGCAGCACTATTATCGACCGGAGCGACATAAGCAGCAACAGCGCTACCATAAAAAATATTCGGTTGTGGGACCACAGGCCGCTGCTCGATACCTTCAGCCAGATCCAGGAGATCCGCACCTATTACGATTTTTCATCCGTGGGCAATGACCGCTATATGATTAACGGAGAGTACAGGCAGACCATGCTCTCTCCGAGAGAGCTGTCAACCGAAAGCATACCCACCCGAAACTGGATTAACGAGACACTGACTTTTACTCACGGATACGGTCTGACGCTCGGGCCGGTAAATCAGGTGACACCTGAGGGATTGCCGGTGCTCCTTATCAGGGACATTCCGCCTGTATCAGCCATTGATACGATCCGGATAACCAGACCGGAGATCTACTTCGGCAGGTTGTCCAGTCCGTATGTGATCGTAAACACAAAGTCCAAGGAGTTCGACTATCCGTCCGGCGAGGAGAATGTCTTCTCCGAGTATTCGGCCAGGAGTGGAGTAGCTATAGATTCTTTTCTGAAGAAACTCACCTTTGCCGCATATTTCAAGTCCTTGAAGCTTCTTCTTTCGAATGACATTACCGGAGACAGCCGGGTCCTTTTTCACAGAAATATCATGGAGAGGGTAAACAGGGTGATGCCGTTTCTGATGATTGACGCTGATCCCTATATGGTCATCGCTGAAGACGGCAGTCTTTTCTGGATGGTGGACGCCTACACGGTAAGCCGGAGATTCCCCTACTCTCAACCGGTGGGGAAGGGGATGAACTACCTGCGCAACTCGGTGAAGATCACGATCAACGCGTATGACGGCGGAATGACATTTTATGTTGCAGACAGGGAAGACCCGCTGATCAGGACCATAAGCAATATCTTTCCAGGCGCGCTCAGGCCCCTTGCGGAAATGCCGGCTGACCTGAAAAGGCATATCCGGTATCCTCTTGATATGTTTGAAATACAGGCCAGGGTCTACTCAACCTATCATATGGAAGACCCCCAGATATTCTATAACAGGGAGGACCAGTGGGAGGTCCCTTCATTAGGGGACCAGCCGGATAAAGCGGTGATGGAACCCTATTACACTATCATGAAACTCCCGGAGGAAAAGAAAGAGGAGTTTATACTAATGCTTCCCTTCAATCCCAAGAAGAAGGATAACCTTTCAGCCTGGATGGTCGCCAGGAGCGACGGGGAGGAGTATGGGAAGTTTATCGTATACCGTTTTCCAAAGGACAGACTCGTGTACGGCCCAAAGCAGATCGTGGCAAGAATCAATCAGGATACGGAGATCTCCAGACAGGTATCGCTTTGGGACCAGCGCGGTTCTCAGGTTATACAGGGAACGCTTCTGGTTATCCCTATTGAGAATTCTCTCATCTATGTGCAGCCGCTCTATCTGCGGGCGGAGACCGGTAAGATACCTGAGCTTAAGCGGGTCATAGTTGCGTACGAAAACCGCATCGCAATGGAGGAGACTCTTGATGCTGCTCTTTCGAGGATATTTGGAGATGTAAGGGTTTCGGACGAGGCGCCTTCTGATACTGTCAGGCAACCTTCGGTAATTGAGGAGAGGGAGCCCGCAACCCTTGCAAAGAAGCATTTTGACCTCGCTATCAAGGCCCAGAGAGAGGGCAACTGGGCGCTATATGGCGAGGAGATCCGGAAACTGGGTGAGACCATCAGAAAGATGCAGAAGTAAGGCCGGTTTACCTGGCGTTTCCTGCGGTATGGACCGCAGGGCGCGCCAGGTAAGATGTTATGTCATGCTGTTGTTGCGAGCTGGACCCTTAGTTTCCTTATGGCGCCAACCTCGATCTGCCTGATTCTTTCCCTGGTCACGCCGAATTCCTCGGCAAGCACTGCAAGGGTCTTTTCTTCATCGCCGAAATTGAATCTTCCTCTTAATATTTTTTCTTCCTTAGGGTCAAGGGCGCTGATGGCCGCGTGTATTTTGGACCGCAGGTCATTTTTTACTATTACTTCGAGGGGAGAGGGCATTGACTTGTCTTCAATGAAATCGCTCAGCAGCGCGTCGTCCTGACCGAATGACATGTTCAGGGACAGGGGTTCCTTCGACATCCCGAGCAGCTCGCGGACCTTGTTTCCCGGCATCTTCACCTTTGCCGCGATAGCCTCAGGAGAAGGTTCTTCTCCATATTCCTGCTCGAGATGTTTCGCTGTCTGCATGAGCTTTCCCACCTCTTCAGCTGTATGGGCCGGGAAGCGGATCATACGCGAACTGTTTGAAAGCGCCCGGGTGATTGCCTGCTTTATCCAGCACATGGCGTAGGTGCTGAACTTGAACCCTCTTGTATGGTCGAACAGGTCAACAGCCCGCATCAAACCGATATTCCCTTCCTGTATGAGATCGGAAAAACTCATTCGACCAATGCCGGCATATTTGCGGGCAGCGCTGACAACAAGCCTCAGATTGGCTTCTATCAATGCCTGTCTGGCTGCCTCGACCTCGTTCAACGCACTGGAAAAAACTGTCAGGGCTGTTTTGATTTCATCATACGTCGAACCGGCTGATGCTTCATACGCGCGCTTTTCTCTTAAGTATTCCCTGCGATTTTTTGAGGTCCTCAGGTCCTCGATCCGCTGCGTTGCTTCATTGAGTTCCTTGAATATTCTCATAACAAAATCAAACCGCAATCTCAGCAAAAGGACACCGGAGATGATTTTATTGTTAAACGCGCAGGAGGCGGACATCTTTTTCCCTCTGTCGGATACCTTTTGACCAATTGCCTTTTGCTCTAATGAACATTTTCTCTGAGAATGCAATTTCGAGATATGCCTGACGGCCGCGAAATACTGTTGCTTCTCTTTTTCGGGCAGGCGATCAGGTGACGCTGATGACCTGACAATATCTGAAAGTGAGGCCTTCCCGGTCCTGAGCATTTCAGATGACAAGATCAGTTTTTCCACACAGCAGGGCAGAGAGAAGATCGCCTTCTGCGCTTTTTCTCTGCCTGCTTCCATGCGCTCGGCGACTTCAACTTCTCCGGTTCTCTTCAGCAGTGGAATGGAGCCTATCTCATCGAGGTAAATCTTAAACGGATCAGATGAAGCATCGGACGAGGATGGCTGAAAGCCCTCACCGAAATCCTCCTCATCCATGTCTGCTTCAGCAGCGCCGGCAAGGGAATTTATTACCTCTGAGTGGAAGGGAAATCTCCGGGAATGCGTCACATTTTCTAAAGCGAAGCCATCGAAATAATTCATGTCATCTGTCATTTAATGCCTCCTTGTCGCAGTGAGCAGGGCGCCTGGGTCTCTGCTGCGAGTGTATCAGTATTTTTATGATTGTTCTTACATTACCGGATGACAGAGGGAATGAATATCAGCGCATAGGCGCTTAACTGTCAAATTATGAGTATATTTTTGTAGGGTTTCCCTGAATGACGGATATTAATGAGTGCAAAAGTTTTCGTAATCCTCCGGGATGGTTCGACAGGATCACCATGACCGGGCACCCTGAGCCTGTCGAAGGGTCTCTTCCGGTTACTTATGAACCTATTAATAACAGGGAAAAGGGCAGCAGGATATGCGAGCAGGGAGCAGTCAGGCTATGCTGTAAGATTATTTTTCAGCGCGTATTGAATAAGATCCGCGTTGCTTTTCATCTTCAGTTTCTGAAGGATACGTGTGCGGAATGTGCTGATGGTCTTGGGGCTTAGCGCCATTTCTCCTGCAATTTCTTTCAGGGACCTGCCTGAGACAATAAGACGCATTACCTGAAACTCACGGTTGGACAGACAATCATGGAGCGGCCTATCCGTATTATCCGTCAGGTGTGACGCAAGATAATCAGCTAAAGACGGGCTGATGTACCGCTCTCTTCTGGCAAGTTTTTTGACGGCCAGAAGCAGTTCATCCGGAGCGCTTTTTTTTGTCATGTACCCTGAGGCCCCGGACTTTAACGCCCGCACGGCATATTCCTCTTCATGATAAATGCTCAGTATGAGAACAGGGAGTGAGGGTTTTGATTTTTTCAATTCATCGAGGACCTCAAGACCACTCATTCCGGGCATGGAAATATCGAGCAGCACCACATCATAACGACCGTTTTGGGCTTTTTCAAGGGCCTCCCGGCCGTTGCACGCCTCATCAATAGTGGTAACAGAACCTGATTCCCTGAGAATCTGTACCAGCCCGCGCCGCACAATGGGATGGTCGTCTGCAATAAGAATTTTATACATGGTTTCTCCCTTTTAGTGGAATTGTTACCATAACTGTTGTTCCCTTGTTCCTGATGCTGTTGAACGTCGCTGTCCCTCCGAGATCATGTGTCCTTTCCCTGATACCGAGAATGCCGAATGACTTTTGCGAGAAAAGTTTCTGTTTTGTGGCACCTTTTCCATTGTCCCGGACTCTGAGCACAAGGGTATGGTTTTCAGTTTTCATATAAATAGAAACCTCAGTTGCTCCGGAGTGACGGGCCACATTCATGAGCGCTTCCTGAAGAATACGGAACATCGCTGTTGATATGGCGGCAGGCAGTGTTTTGCTGATGGATGTCAGATCGAGGGCAGCGCTGATCCCTGTACGCATGGAAAATTTATTCGCCTGCCATTCAACTGCTGCCTGCAGACCGAGGTGATCAAGCACTCTTGGCCGCAACTCTGAACAGATCCTCTGAATATCCTGCACTGCGCCGTCGATAATTTCCGCTGCTGTGCGCAGTTTATCTGAGACCGGTCCCTGGAATCTATTTTTCTCTGAGATACGCGACAGTTCGAGTCCTGCTGCGGTCAGCGTCTGGCCAAGATCGTCATGGATTTCCCGCGCGATCCTGGTACTCTCCTCTTCTCTTGCTGCCTGCAGATGGATGGAGAGGCTGCGGAGCCTTTCATGGGAAATAATCAACGCTTCTTCAATATAAAATCTGTAGAGGGCCTCCCCGATCAGCGGTGTTACTGACTCGATAAACTGAATGATGCCGGGTTGAAACCATCCCTTCCGCCTGTCTGCAAGATGGATGGCGCCGAAGACTTTGTCGCGGTAACGGACAGGTATGACCGCTATGGATGCAAAACCATGCTGTATGCACGCTCCGCGATAAGGCGCGGGCTGACTTTTCTTTTTTACAGGACTCATATGAGATGAGTCATTACAGACAAAGGACCCGTCAGGAGTCAGGAAAGGCGAATCCTCCGGTATCCGGCCCCCTGCGATAATCCTGGTGCAGGCGCAGGAGTTTTTGCGGATGGAAAGACGGTCCTCCTGCGCACAGAAGTCCCTGCTGAAACCTGTGGAGGAGCAGTACGGAATGTTCTCATCCTCATCCAACACGCGTATGCCTGCGCAATCGCTGCCGGACCATCTCTTGAGATGTTTGACAAGAGCATCAAGGTATTCCTTTCGCAGCATGGTCTGGGAGAACAGCTTCAGGAGTTCATTGGTGGCGCTTGTGCGAAATTCAGCCTCTTTGCGGCCTGTGATGTCAAAGATGTTTGACCGGCACATGAGAAAGCGTCCGTTTTTGTCTGATATGGCTGTCGCGTTTAAAAGCACAGGCAGGACTGTTCCATCCTTGCGCACCATCTCAAGCTCCAGATCGGTTATCCGGCCTGTTTTTTTGAGACGTATGAGATTTGTTTTCATGGCCCTTGAGGACCCAGGGGTCAGAAGGTCGATAAACTTTATTTTTCCCGCAACCTCTTCCCGTGAATAACCAAGCCAGTCGAGTTCCGTGTTGTTGATCCTGATGATCAATCCTGCCTTGCTCAGTGAGTGGTAGCCGCAAGGTGAATTATTATACAGGTCCTGTATTTCTGATGCTGATTTGCGAAGCGCGTTTTCCGCCTCCAGCCGCATTTCTTCGCTTGACATGGAATCAATCGCATATGAGATATTCCTGACCAACGACTGGAAAAGGCTGATTTCCTCGTCCGTAAAGAAGCGGGGTGTGTCGGCATAGATCATAAAAGTGCCGATGACCCCTGATGCAGTAAAAAATGGGAAGGCTGCGGAGGAACGGAATCCGTGCAGCAGGGCTATATCCCGACAGGGAAGCATTGCAGGATCATGCGCGATATCACTGCAGACAGTATATCTTTTTTCGGCAATCGCCTTCTCCGCAGGACCATAACTGTCCGGGGCATCAGCGGCGTGGATGGTGATATTGTCCAGATAGCCTCTGCTGTCGCCATAGTCTGCAACCGGATTGACCCTCCCTGTATCAGGGTCTGCTATGCCTATCCACGCCATTTTAAACCGGCCGTATTCAACGGCAATGCGGCAGACCTTGCTATAGAGTTCATTCGCTCCGCGGACATGTACTATGGCCTCATTGACCCTGCTCAAAACTGCATACAGAAGGGTCAGTCGCGCCATGCTCTCCTCTGCTTTTTTCCGCTTCGTGACATCTATCAGAGAAAAGAACAGAAAGTCCACTTCCCCTGAACCCTTCAGGACAGGCGCTACGTATAGGTCCCAATAAGAAATGCTGCGCTCCGGAAGGTCCTGAAATTCAGAAGGTCTGTAGTTGACAACACTGTAAGGCTGCCGGGTCTCGACAACTCTCTGGAATTTCGCCCTGAGTTCATCGGACGGATAATCCGTAAAGTAGTTATGACCGTCAAAATCCGATACCTTATGGCCGGAAGCGAGGGCATACGCCTTGTTGACGCGGATAAAGTTGAAGTGCTTATCAAGAAACATAAGGCATGTCTGAGTATGCTCGTAAAAAGATTCCAATATCCTGGCTTTTTCAACAAGTTCCTCTGTGCGTTCCTTAACCCTGACTTCGAGCTCTTTTTTTACTCTGCGAAGCTCATTTTCCTTCTGCCTGCTGAGATTCGGGCTGTTTGTCGCCCAGGCAATCGTACGACCTGACTCATCCTCGATCACAAAGGCATTCCAGACCGTTTGGATCGGCTTGCCGGTCTTGAAATTACGAAAACGCATTTCGCCTGAGGAGCAAATACCCTGCCGGAGGGATGAAAATGCCGTTGCTTCAACAAGTTTGCGGTCTTCAGGCCAGATATAATCCAATAATTGCGTTTTTCTTATATCTACATCCGGCCCGAGCCCGACCATTTCCCTGCCTGCCCTATTAATAAAAAAGGGCTTCAGGTCCGGGGTGCAGAGTCCTATAAAATTATTGCTGTTTTCGACAATAGATGACATCATGAGCAGCCTGGTTTCAAGCTGTTCAAGAGAGCTTTTCGTTTTTCTTTGCACTGCCATTGATCGTTCCTCTTAATGTATGACGGTTATGTAATAAGACCTGATAAATTATGCGCATGTGGTCTTTACAGTCGCTTCTTTTCATATTTTAACAGACAATATCAACAAAAAATATCACTGTCAGGATAGGCTGACATGTTGTTTCCCTGATTCTGACGAGGAATAAAGGATGGCCTTATTGAATCTTCATGCCAATGGCCTATAATAATTAAAAAGTCCGGGTCAGTAATACAGAACTGGCTTGTAAAAAGTCGAAAATGAGGCGGGTTTGTAAAAAGCTCCGGAGGCAAGGCGCGCATGGTTCGACAAGCTCACCATGACAGTTGACGAGCCTGCCCTGAGCGAGTCGAAGGGAGTTTTGCAGCGCAACGCAGCATACGGACTTTTTACAAAGCCGTCACACAGAACTGACAGCGGAATCAATCACACGAGGCGAAGGGAGAGAAAGGGATGAAGGATATGCATGCAGAAATTGAGATGCTTGCCTACGAGATCTTCCGGAAAAAAAATGGCGCTATGGGAAATGATCTCGACAACTGGCTTGAAGCGGAACGTATTATCAAGGCCTGGCACGAGGAGCGGCAGGCAGCAGTGCCGTCCATAACAAACGGTAAGGGCAAGGCTGCAAGGGGCAGCGCAAAAAAGGCCCGGTCCGGCGCTGTACGGCTGTGAGCAGGCTTTTGGATGGGTTTTTTTAAAACCTGACAGTGTCGTAGCAAGAGGAGGATAATATGGGCTATACACCTGTTGGCCTTAAGGAAAAGATCATGGAGATGTACCCTGAGATCATACAGCATGGCATTGTTATGGGACTTGATTTCAATGAAGAGCTGGGCTCTTATGTTGTAACGCTTCGCAAGGGCGCCAGGATGCTGACGACTCATATTGAGAAGAAGGACGCAGATGAGTGCATGGACGGCATAAAATGTCTGTATATCGGTGTTCAGATAGGACAGTTCATGGAGAATTTTGGGCAGAAGACAACCCCGAAAGTCGATATCAGCGTGCTTGAGTGCGCTGATAAGCCGGTAAGCGTTGACAACGAGGGGTACCTGGTAAATTATCATGACTGGAATGAGAAGGTGGCTGCTGCCATGGCTGCGAAGGAGGGGATTACGAAGCTTACGAAGGAGCAGCTTGATATACTTAAATTTATACGGAACCATTATGAGCAATTCAACTATTTCCCGGTTGTCAAAGCGGTCTGCAGGGACCTGCATCAGGGGAAAAACTGCGTAAGCGAGCAATTCATCAGCCCCATGCTGGCCTGGAAACTTGCCGGACTGCCAAAGCCTGATGCGGTGGTTGTAAATCTCCTTGAACACAATGAACCGCCGACCTGAAAGATAAATAGGAGATATACATGCTTTCAAAAATTCCAATCGACATTGAAGCGCTTTCCAAAAAGGATATTGACAAGGAAATTTTGCGGGCAGCGATCATCGCCGAGCTTGATGCTGTAAATCTATATGAGCAGATGGCTGCCATGACAAAATGCGAGGATATTCGAAAGATTCTTATGGAGGTTGCACGGGAAGAGAAGACCCATGTGGGCGAGTTTCAGACGCTGCTGCTGAAGTACGATAAAGAGCAGGAAAAGGAACTGGAAGAGGGGAAAAAGGAGGTTCGTGAGGTCATGCAGAAAGAAAGGTAGATATTGATAGAATAATCCCCCGCCAATAGCCGGCCCGGCCTGTTCACCATATGAACATCCGGCTCCGGCATCCCCTTTCAATATATGAACCTTCCATTATTGACGGGTTCGTAAAAAGTCCATATACTGCGTTGCGCTTCAAAACTCCCTTCGACTCGCTCAGGGCAGGCTCGTCAACTGTCATGGTGAGCTTGTAGAACCATGAGCGCCTTGCCTCCGGAGCTTTTTACAAACTCGCCTCATTTTCGACTTTTTACGAGTCTGTCATTATTGACAGACTTGAGAGGCTCTTGCAAAAGTCCTCAATCTGTCACCTCGAACAAAGTGAGAGGTCTTATGAGTCATTGATGATAAAAGATTCCTCACTTCATTATTAAAGAAATTCCCTGTAATTCCGATAAAATAACTATCTATGCGTCAAGGTGAGACCGGCCCGGCTGAAGTGGGCCGGCCGGAATCCTGACAGTCTGAAGACAGGCAGGGGAGGATTTGATAACGCATGACTGAAAAATTTGCAGGAGCGCTTGTTACCGGTGTGGACTTGCCGCCTGAGTGTCAGTTCGGCAGAGCTGTGTTTGACAGTCTGAAGGAAGCTATTTCAATCATTGACCCGATTACAATGAGAATTATCTTTGTTAACAATGCCTTTCTTCAGGAAGTGGACATGGAAGAAGAGGCTGTGACAGGCAGGCTCTGCTATGAGGTAAGTCATAAATTGAAAGAGGCCTGCAGCGGGCCTGCTCACGCATGTCCTATGCCTGCTCTGCTGTCCTCCGGACAGCCGCAGGAGGTCAGGCACATGCACTGGTCGTCTGACGGCAAAAAGCGGATAGTTGAGGTGTCGGTATCACCTGTGAAGGATACTGATGGCCGTATAGCGCAGGTCGTGCATGTGTGCCGCGACGTCACGGAACGGTGGCAGGCTGAAGAAGAGCTCAAGCAGAGTGAAAGAAAATTCAGGGAATTATTTGATTCGAGTCTGGATGGCGTGTTTTCAACCGACAAAGAAGGCGTCTATACCATGATCAACAGGGCAGGCGCTGAGATGTTCGGCCATGGGCATCCCTCAGAGATGATCGGGCGGCAGGCGTGCGAGTACTGGCTGGATCAGGACGAGGGAAAGAGCTTTGTCAGGTCGATCAGGCAGAAGAAATTTTTAAAAGCCTGGCCTGTGCCCTCCCAGAGACGAGACGGCAGCGCTATCCATATTGAAACCACAAGCCGGGTGATTGAGGACGAAGAAGGCCGGTTTTTGGGTATAGAAGGTATTTTGAGGGATGTAACCGGGCGTATCAGGACAGAAGAAGAGCTGAAGCAGAACCAGAGGGACCTGATCAAAAAGCATGAAGAACTTCAACGCCTGTTTAAACATGTTGAACTTGTCAAAAAGGAGTGGGAGCTCTCAATGGACTGCACCGGCTCCATGGTCATTCTTGCTGACCGTGAGGGGAAGATAAAGCGATGCAACAGGGGTTTTATGGAGTTCGCAGGCAAACCCTATGAAGAAATCCTCTGGCGTGACTGGGCAGAGGTTTTTAGTGAAAAAGGGCTGATCAACGACCAGATGAGCGATGAAAAATACGGAGAGGCTGTTGAGCTCTTTGATAAGGGATCGGAGCGCTGGTTTGTGCTGAATACCTATCCGTACGAAGACCAGAAATCCGGCATCACCGGCTCTGTCCTGACCCTTAATAATATCACTGAAATGAGGAATATGACTCAGGCCCTTGAAATTACAAATACTGAGATCGAGAAAAACCGCATATCCCTCCAGACCGCGCTTGATGAGCTTTCACATCTGATCGAACAGGTCATCTTCAAAAAGGACTTTAGCGTGAGGTTCTCAAATCCGCACATAAGAAAATGCTCAGAGGTCAAAAATTGCGGACACGCTGACTGCTCGTCCTATCAGAAGGAGGCGCATCGCTGCTGGCAGGAGGCAGGCACATTTTGCGCCCAAAAAATCCAGGGAGTGTTTGCCGAGAGGCTCGGGAGCTGCTCGGATTGCGATGTATTCAAGTTTGCAACTCTGGACCCCATCTACCATATCGGTGAGAGCTTCAATAACATGATGCATATACTTGAGAGGCAGCACATTGAGCTTGAAAAAGCGTATAACGACCTGAAGGATGTTCAGTCCCAGGTCCTTCAACAGGAGAAAATGGCCTCTATCGGGCAGTTGGCAGCCGGGGTCGCTCACGAGATCAATAACCCCACTGGATTTATCATGAGCAACCTCGGGTCCCTGCAGAAATACGTGGACAAGCTGACTGAGTTCATAGGGTTCCAGAGTGAGGCTGTGGTCGGGCTTGCTTCAGAGAAGGCTGAGGAAGTTGCAGTCAAGAGGAAGGCGCTGAAGGTGGACTATATTATGGATGATCTAAAAAGCCTTGTGAGGGAGTCACTTGATGGGGCCGAGCGGATCAAGAAGATCGTGCAGGATTTGAAGAGTTTTTCACGGGTTGATGAGTCTGAGCTGAAGCCTGCTGATATCAATGCAGGCATAGAGAGCACTGTCAATATCGTATGGAATGAGCTTAAGTACAAGGCTGTGGTGAAGAAGGACTATGGGGATATTCCGCTGACAAAATGCAATCCTGGACAGTTAAACCAGGTGTTTATGAATATTCTTGTAAACGCGGCCCACGCGATAGACAAGCAGGGAGAGATAGGGATCAGGACCTGGGAAGAGGGAGAACATATCAACATAACGATTTCAGACACAGGCTGCGGAATCCCGGCTGAAAAGATCAACAGGATTTTTGAGCCTTTTTACACAACAAAGGAAGTTGGCAAAGGGACAGGCCTTGGACTGAGCATTGCTTACGACATCATCAAGAAGCACAAGGGTGAGATAGGGGTGCAAAGCGAACAGGGTAGGGGCACTACCTTTGTGGTTAGAATCCCTGTTGTGGAGGGCTGAGCATGGTGGATGAGATCAGGATCCTCTGCGTTGATGATGAGCAGAATGTGCTGAATGCCCTGAAAAGGCTGCTGTTTGATGAGGCTTATACCATACTGACCGCCTGCACAGCCCAGGCCGGCATTGAAATTCTTGAACAGCAGCAGGGACGGGTGCAGCTTGTCATTTCCGATTTTCGCATGCCCTCGCTCAACGGGGTCGAGTTTCTCAGGGAGGTCTACAAGCGCTGGCCTGACACTGTCAGGATCGTGCTTTCAGGCTATGCCGATGCCTCGACTATTGTCAGCGCCATCAATGAAGGGCATATCTATAAATTCATCCCAAAGCCCTGGAACGACGATGAGATGAAGGTAACGATATCCAATTCCATTGAACGGTATTTTCTTTTCAAAAAAAACAGGGAACTGACCGAGGAACTCAGGGCGAAAAACGATGAGCTCGGCAAGCTCCTTGAGATCCAGTCAAGAAGCCTTGAGTATAGAAGCCGTTCTCTGAGCGTGCATCACGCGCTGCTCGATGCCATGCCCGTGGGCATATTCGGAGTTGACTCAGGAGGTATGATTGTCATGTGCAACAGCTTCTGTCTTGATATATGCTTTAGTGATGTCTCTGTTATAGGACACTCAGTGGCCGGTGTTGTGCCCGAAGACCTTTTATTGTTTATGGAGAAGGTTAAGACCGCTGGAAAGGCGCTCGGCGGCTGCGAGATAAATGGGAGGTCTCTGAGGATGATCGGATCAGTTATTGAGGACAAGGGCCTGGTCATAGTCTTTATTCCTGGAGATATCTGCCTGTGAGCAATACGGTATTGTTTGTTGATGATGAAACAGGCATTCTCAATGCGATGAAGCGGCTGTTTGCTGAGGATGATGTTGAGGTCGTACTTGCAGAGAGCGCTGCTTCCGCGCTTGAGGTGATCAGGAGCAGACAGGTCTCTGTAATTGTTTCCGACAACCTTATGCCGAACATGAACGGCATTGAATTTCTTCAGCGCGCAAGGCAGATCGTCCCTGACAGCATCCGCATTCTTCTTACCGGCTACGCTGACATGCGCTCGGCAATCGACGCCATCAACAAGGGCGAGGTCTATCGCTTTATCACCAAACCATGGGACAATGATGATATAAAGACCACGGTCCTTGAGGCTGTGAACCGGTTTAATGTCGTGACTGCCATGAGAGGGGCCAATGAGGCGACACTTCTGTCTCTGGCACAAACCATTGAACTCAAGGACCCCTATACAAGGGGGCATTGCGACAGGGTGGCGAAATACGCGGTACGAACCGCTGAGATGCTTGGGCTGTCAGCGCAGGACAGAAAGCACATAGAATATGGAAGCTGGCTGCATGACTGCGGCAAGATCGGCGTGCCTGAGAGTATCCTGAATTTCAACGGGCCGATTACAGATGAGCAGATGCAGCTCGTAAAAAACCATACGGAATGGGGAGCAGAGGTCGCCCGGCTTGCGAGGCTTCCGGAGATGGTTGTCGATATAATACTCTATCATCATGAAAAGTATGACGGCACCGGCTATCCGAGGGGGCTTAGGGGAGAGGAAATCCCTTATCATGCGAGGATAGTCACTATTGCCGACTTTTATGATGCCCTTGCCTCGGACAGGCCTTACCGGAAGGCAATGTCACGGGAAAAGGCGTTTGAGATACTTGACAGCGAAAGAGGCATATATGCTGATCCGACACTTCTTGATATTTTTACTGAGGCGATAAAGGGCGTTTGACATGGCAGACAGCGCGACAGAGGCAGCTCCGAAGATACTTTTTGTTGACGATGAAGACAACGTGCTCCGGGCGCTGAAACGGCTTTTTATTGATGAACCGTACGAGGTCTTTACTGCCCCGTCAGGAAAGGAAGCCCTTGATATTGTCGCGGCCAATGAGCTTGCAGTCATTGTGTCAGATCAGAGGATGCCCGGGATGACAGGCGCTGAATTTCTAAGTAAGGCAAAGGACATCCGGCCCGATGCCGTAAGAATAGTCCTGACCGGCTACGCAGACGTGCAGGCCGCGATAAGCGCCATCAACCAGGGCGGCGCATACCGTTACCTCACAAAACCCTGGAACGATTCAGAGCTGATACTCATGGTCAGGGACGCTGAAGAGACGCACCGCCTCAGGCAGGAGAATAAATTCCTCAATGAACTCACTGCGCGTCAGAACGAAGAGCTGAAGCAGTGGAATACCCAGCTTGAGGCGATGGTGCAGGAGCAGACGCTTGACATACAGAATAATAACGCTGAGTTGAAGAAGCTGAACGAGCACCTTCAGAAGAACTTCAAGAATTCGATCGATGCCTTTTCCAACCTTATCGGAATGCGTGAAAAATCCGTAGCTAACCACTCAAAGAATGTCGCGGCCCTTGCTCATCAGACCGCCTCTGCAATGCAGATGTCCGGGGAAGAACTCAGCAATGTCCTTGTGGCGGCCCTGCTTCATGATATAGGCAAGATCGGTATTCCGGACTCAGTGCTGCTCAAGCGGGAAGACCAGATGAATGATAGCGAGTTTGCCGAGTATCGCAGACACCCTGTCAGGGGCCAGGTGGCGATTGAGACGATTGAAGGGTTCCGGGATATCGGCCTGATAATCAGGCATCATCATGAGTATGTGGACGGCACAGGTTTCCCTGAGGGGCTGAAGCGCAACGCCATACCGATCGGTTCCAGGATCATTGCCATGGCTGATGCTGTTGACCGCATTACCAATGCAGGCCCGGTCACGGCTGATTTGCTTCTGAAGGCCTTGAAGCATATCGAGTTTTATCTTGATACGAGATATGACAGGCATGTGTTTATGTACCTTGCCCCGATCCTGAAGAAAAAGATATCTGCGCTTGATAAACAGGGTGAAAGCACAATTGAAGAGATCGAGATGCAGCCCTCGCGGCTTTCGCCTGGAATGGTACTGACAAGGGATGTACGAAGCGGCACTGGCCTGCTGGTCCTTGCAAGCGGGGTGACGCTCAACGACAAGATCATCGGCGCGCTTCAGAGATACTATAAAATGGACCCGCCTAAAACAGGTGTTTATATCAAAAAAACAGACCCATATTAATCAGTTCATAAGTTTCCGGACAGTTAAAAAATCCCTCCTAACCTCCCTTTGCCAAAGGGAGGAACAATTCCCCTCTTTGGCAAAGAGGGGC
>JAGVHR010000062.1 GCA_020056455.1 Thermodesulfovibrionales bacterium | reverse complement strand
GCCCCTCTTTGCCAAAGAGGGGAATTGTTCCTCCCTTTGGCAAAGGGAGGTTAGGAGGGATTTTTTAACTGTCCGGAAACTTATGAACTGATTAATATTCGGTTTTGATCAAGCCAGAGTTCTTTTGCTGTTTCAAAATCAATGCTGCGCTTTTTCAGATTAGCTCTGCTTTTATCTGAACAAAATATATTGTTTTGAAAGGATTTGAGGATTGTCGGCTCTGCCGGGGAATGATCCCTAAAAAACTTCCCTTGACACGGTTTCCTGGGAATTGCTAATCTACCATCACTAAACAAGCTGTACCCGGATGAAAACTACGTCAGTGTTACCCCCTTAAATGCCCGCGTCTTTTTCCCCGAACAGAAAAAAGGAGTTTTATGAAATTTCAGAGTTTTCAGTTGCATCCCCTTGTCACGGCCGGAGTAGAGGCTGCAGGTTACACCGAACCAACACCCATCCAGGAGCAGGCAGTCCCGCCGGTCATGCAGGGTCAGGACGTTATGGGTCTTGCCCAGACCGGAACAGGCAAAACCGCTGCGTACGCGCTGCCGATCCTGCACCGTTTGATGCAGGGAGGTCGCAGACACGTAAGAGCCCTTGTCATCGCCCCGACCCGCGAGCTTGCAGAGCAGATCCACGAAGCGATCACCGTCCTCGGACAGAAGACCGGTCTCCGGAGCGTCACGGTCTACGGTGGCGTAAGTATTCGGCCCCAGGTTGAAACATTGCGGCGCGGCGTTGAAATCGTAGTAGCCTGCCCTGGCAGACTACTTGATCATATCGGGCAGAAAACTGTCGACCTTTCTCGAGTTGAAACACTTGTACTGGACGAGGCAGACCATATGTTTGACATGGGTTTTCTTCCGGACATCCGGAAAATACTGAAGCATCTTCCCCGTAAACGGCAGACCCTTCTTTTTTCAGCGACCATGCCTCAGGAGATCAGGCACCTTGCCAAGGACGTGCTTGCTGATCCGGTAACAGTGCAGATCGGGACGGCAGCGCCGGCGGATACTGTCAGTCATGCTCTTTACCCTGTCAGCCAGCATCTCAAAACACCTCTTCTGATCGAGTTGCTGCGCAAAACAGACACTGAGGCCGTGCTTATCTTCACCCGTACAAAGCACCGGGCCAAACGCCTGGGAGAACAGCTTGGGCAAAAAGGCTACCGGACTGCCTCGCTGCAGGGTAATCTTTCGCAGACACGCAGGCAGGCAGCGATGAGCGGATTCCGCAACGGAACGTATCAAATCCTCGTAGCGACAGATATCGCTGCACGCGGCATTGATGTTTCGCAGGTCTCACACGTAATCAACTATGACATACCCAATACCACTGATGCCTATACCCACCGCATCGGCAGAACAGGCCGCGCGGCAAAAAACGGAGATGCCTATACACTTGTGACCGGGGAGGATAATGACATGGTGCGGCAGATCGAACGTGTCCTCGGCAAGCCGATTGAGCGACGCAAGGTAGAGGGCTTCGACTACAGCTCTTCAGCCCCTAAAACCGACAACGAATTCAGCCGACCGCCCCGCCACTTTACGCAGCCCCGCAGAAACAGCAGCCAGAAGAAGCCGGGCACGCAATCAGGCCGTGCGGCATATGTGGGCAGATGACCTTATTGCCGCATTAACCAAAATATTGCACCCGAAGGGATAGAGACGGTGAAGAGGATGACAACTTCCTGATTTATGAACAAACACTATGCAGTCTCCTCTTACACCTGCCGTTCGTCAGGGTCATAGATATACTTGTGAAGCTGTATGTTCAGCCTGACTTCAAGACTGTCTTCAAGCAGCCATGCAGCAAGGTCCCTGGGGGGCATAGCGCCAAACGCTGGTGAAAATAGCACTGTACACCGCCGTGGAAGCCCATATTCCCGAACAATGCGTTCTGCCCACTCATAATCGGCCCTGTTACTGATTACGAACTTGATCTCACCGAATTTTCCTATGACATCAAAATTTGTATAATCGTTCAGTTCGCTCATGCCGCTTGAAGGTGTTTTCACATCCATAATGATTACCGCTCTTTTGTCGAGGGCCCTGATGCTCAGTGTCCCATTCGTTTCTATGAGCACCCGGCAGCCTGAATCAAGAAGCCGGCTGGTGAGTTCAGCCAGGTCCTCAGGTTGTAGTAGAGGCTCTCCTCCGGTTATCTCAACGAGCTTCTGTCCGGAGACCTTCACTTTTCCGATGACCTCATCAACAGACATCTCCTGCCCTTCTCCATAAGAATAGGTTGTGTCGCAATAGGTGCATCTGAGGTTG
Source organism: Thermodesulfovibrionales bacterium (assembly GCA_020056455.1). Lineage (GTDB taxonomy): Bacteria > Nitrospirota > Thermodesulfovibrionia > Thermodesulfovibrionales > UBA6898 > UBA6898. The sequence continues at coordinate 5,520 of JAGVHR010000062.1, read as the reverse complement.
CAGCCGCTCAGACGTATGAACTGACACGGCATGCCCGCAAAGGTTGATTCACCCTGAATACTCGTAAATATTTCGCTGATCTTCATCACGCAGATCTATGTCGCGTACGGGTCAGACCTAATAGTCAGGTACCCTGAAAGGAGTATGAGCGCCCCCCCAAACAGCGAATGAGATCCTGGAGTTTCGTTCAGAAAAATCATACTCAACAGGATTGCGCAGACAGGTTCAAGATAGCCGAGTACCGCAGCCCTGTTCGCAGGGACCTCCCTCAGACCCCGGTAATAGAAAATAGGGGCGATCGTTGAATGGACAATTCCCATGACCAGAAAACTCCATAGAGCATGGACCGGAAATTCCCTGACAAACGGGACAAGGAGAAAAAGGATGGTGATATTAACGACATATGTAAGCAAGAAAGGACTGAATTCCTTCGCATAAAGCCGGCCCATAATGATAATGACCGCATAAGCCAGTCCTGACACGCAGCCGGCAATGATCCCGGCTGCCTCTCCTGCCCCTACGGAAAAATCGTTCAGCATGACCAGAAGACCGATTGAGGCAATGGATATGGCAGCGATAATTGCCGCTGTCACCCTCTCTTTCAGAAAAAAAGGCGCAAGAAAGGCTACCAGCACCGGAGCAGTATAATGGGTGAGCACTGCATTGGCAACAGTAGTGGTTTTATAAGCGTAAAAGAATGCAAGGGTGTTGACTGTTCCGACAATACCGAGGAAGACCGGATACCGCAGTCTTATCAGACCACCTGCTGCCGGGCGAAAGCCTTTATAAAGAAGAAAGGGCGTCTGCAGAACAACGGCAACCACAAGAGAATAAAAGGTCAGGACATGTACGGCAACACCCGAGAGCCTCACAACAATGCCGAGAGAACTCCAGAGAAAAATGGCAAGAAGAATATATATCTGGGCCATAAAGACGCGCTACTGTTTCCGGAATCTCTTTTTCAGCGCCTTATAGACAGGGGATGGGACCAGCCCCCTGACAGAGCCCCCAAGAGATGCTATTTCCTTTACGATCGTTGCCGTAAGGTAGGAATATTCCTCGCTCGGCATCATAAAAACAGTCTCGATTTCCGATGAGAGCCTCCGGTTCATAAGGGCCATCTGGAGTTCGTATTCAAAATCAGAAACAGCCCTCAGCCCTCTGAGTATGGCATTTCCTTTTCTTGAAGACACATAATCCACAAGCAGTCCGTCGAATATTTCCACGCTGAGCCTTTCATCTCCCCTGAGTGTTTCACGGATCAGGGACACCCTCTCTTCAACACTGAAAAGCGGGTTTTTTTTCTGGCTCGGAGCGACTGCCACAATAAGATTGTCGAACATCCTGAGACCTCTCCGGACAAGATCAAGATGGCCGTTTGTAAAAGGATCAAAAGTGCCGGGATATATAACAAGTTTTTTCTTCATTTTCGCAATGACACAGGCATTCACACAGAAGCGCCCTGCCGGTCTTCAATTTTCTATTCTGTAAAGGGCAAGCCCCGTGTCCCCATACCGGTACTGCTTCTTGAGCTTCAGTCTTCCTGCATATGCAGGCACAGTGACCTTTGAAGCATGCTCGCAAAGCACAATACCATGCTCAGTTAAGATACCATATTCGTCAATCAAAGGAAGTATCTTTTCTATCTCTCCTGATGCATAGGGAGGATCGGCAAAGATGATATCAAATGCCTCACGGCAACCAGACGCTCTCCTGATAAATATTTCAGCCTGCTCGCAGTGCAGCGCGGCCCTGCCGGCAAGCCCGATTTTATTAAGCATATCATTGAGCGCCTTTGCCCTTGACCTCACTGACTCAACAAAAACCACACTGTCTGCACCACGGGATGCAGCTTCAATCCCAACAGCCCCTGAGCCGGCATAGAGGTCAAGGAATGAAGCTCCCTCTACCTCGCCTCTGAGGATATCGAAAAGCGCTTCGCGCACCTTCGCCGAGGTAGGCCTGATTTCATCCTTGCCTGCCTTCATTGAAAAGAGCTTTTTCGAACCTATCTTTCTACCCTTGAATTCGCCCGCTGAAATTCTCATATCTTATGGTAATTAATCGCTATGCGCATATAGCTGTTTCAAGAGGGTTTATTCATCGGGAAATATAAGGTTTTTATAGATCAGCCGCTCTTGCGCGTTCAGCGCTTTCCAGAAACTTGAGTTTTCCAGTGCCCTCATTCTCTGATCCGCAGGGACCTGCCGTGTCCTGCTGTATCGCGCTTCAATCTCCAGTCTTCTTTTGGCAGGCAGGGAATCCACCCTGTCAAGTCTTTCCCTGATTTTCACCCTGCCTGAGGGTCCGAGAGCCTTAAAAGTCCTGTAGCGCTCACGCAACTTTTTGCGCTCTTCAGGGGAAAATTCATTGAACATATCATAATTTCTCAATATTTTTTTCTTTCTTTCAGGCGCTGCCGACTTCCACTGCCGGTAGTTTTCAATCACTCTCTTTTTCTCCTCAGGAGACATGGTCTCCCATATGACCTTGTTCTGCCGGGACTGTCCATCGCCCGCGTACGCGCTGCATGTAAAACATGCCAGGGAAAAAAGCATGTGGACCATCAGCAGGACCGCGCCGGATAATATCGCCTTGAAAGGATTTGAGGATTGCGGGCCCTGAATACAACAACAGGGTATATTCATGTCACGACCAGATCAAGGGAGCTTCGCTGACGGGACCTGTCAGAATCCGCGACCTCGTCGATGAGAGGCAGATAGTCAATCTTCACAAGTTCATCAAGCGTCTCAAGAAAGTCATCCTCCTGAAAGATATGGAGATGTGAGATGAGTTCATCTTCATTTATTGAGGCGTTGTCCTGCGATTCAGGTACAAGGGAATCAGTGTTGGACCTGATAATGGGTCCGGCGAAATCGCCTTTTTTATGCAGGGCCTTTCCTCCGCCGAAATAAATTGACAGGCCGATAACAAGAAGCAAAGCCGCAGCCACAGGAAGCGCCCTGAGGACCCACGCTGACCTTCCCGGACCTTTGATACCCGCAATAATATTCTTTCTGATTCTGCCGGGAGGAGAAACATCCTTCCACGTATCCATCAGTTCCCAGGCCTCGAGCCGCCTGACGTACAAGGCCCTGCACTGGCCGCACGCCTCAAGGTGCTCCTTCACTGCAACTGACGCCGGCATATCAAGCTCGCCGTCCAAATAGGTTGCGAGATCATCCTGTACCACTTTACAGTTCATTTTCTTGTCCTATTATAGTTAAACCTTTTAATCCTGCCCAGGTTTCAGCCCTGAAAGCTCTTCTGCCAAAATGGCCTTTGCCCTGTGAATCCTCAACTTGATCGCATTGACCGTGCATCCCATGATACCGGCTATCTCATCGTACTGCAAGCCGTGATACTTGCTGAGAATGACCGCCATTCTCATATTTTCTGGAAGCCTGCTCACAGCATGAATGACCTTTTCTCTCACCTGTTCCCTGGAAATCCGGTCCACAGGGTCAACATGCACTGCAGGCAGTTCCGGCAGGCTTTCCTCCTCAACAGAAACTATCACAGCCTGTTTTCTGCTCCTAAGGAGGTTAAAGCAGAAATTTCGAACAATGGTATACAGCCAGGTGGTAAACTTCGCATCAGGTGTATAAGAGCCGGCAGCCTTAAAAACCCGGATAAAGATTTCCTGAGTGGCATCCTCAGCCTCGGCAGGATCATTCAGAAAACGCAGGGCAAGATTATAAACCGGGCGCTGATGCCTTAGGACAAGGAGTTCGAATGCTCTTTCGTCACCCTTCCTGACCAGCCCCATGAGGCTGATATCCGTATCTTCCATTGTGTTCTGTCAATCGATGGGGGGAAATATGAGGGACCTTTTATCAGCAGCTGCTCCGGCGATCTTTACTTTCCTTCCCACAACCTCGAGTCTGCCCTCGGAGAAAAGCCTGATCGCCTCAGGAAAAATCCTGTGCTCCTGCTTAAGTACCCTTTCTGAAAGGGTCTCCTCAGTATCATCAAAAGAAACAGGCACAGCTGCCTGGATTATAATAGGTCCGGTATCTATACCTTCATCAACAAAATGGACAGTACATCCGGAGATCTTGACCCCATAATCACAGGCCTGCTTCTGTACATGCAGCCCGGGGAAAGAAGGAAGGAGCGCAGGATGGATATTCATGATCCTGTCCCTGAACGCATCAATAAGGGGCTTTCCGACAATCCTCATAAACCCGGCGAGCACAACAAGCCCGACCTCACGTATTCTTAACTCAGCGGCAACCGCAGCAAAATAGTCATCCCTCGAACCATACTGTTTAGTTACCATGGTCAGATACTCGATACCGTGCTTCTTTGCCCGTTCTATAGCATATGCATTAGGACTGTCAGTTATGAGGAGTACAATATTCGCCTTGAGCTGACGCGCCTCAATAGCGTCGATAATAGACTGAAAATTAGATCCTCTTCCCGATGCAAGCACTCCGATGCTCAATAATGACATGGCCCCTCCACTAAAAGCTGATTCAAAATTCTGTCCCCGTTCACAATGCTCCTCCTACAGCCTGATATCTATAAAGGCCCTCTCCCGGAGGGACTTTACCCAGGCGCTGTACTTCTCATTGAATATCCTGGCGCCCAGGGCCTGTTTAGCGTCTTCACGCAGTTCTGCAGGAGATTTCAGCGCTGATTTTTCCTCGAGCTTTATAATATGAAGTCCGCCTGCAGTCCAGAATGGACTGCTTACGTCACCCGTCTTCATGGCAGAAAGAGCATCAGAAAACTCTCTTGCAAGACTCCTTTTGTCTATAAGTCCAAGGTCTCCCCCATTGCTCCCGGAAGGATCATCGGAATACTGTTTTGCAAGGTCGCTGAATTGTTCTCCTCGGAGAATCCTGTCATGAACATCCTTGGCCCGGTCTTCCAGTCTGCTGTTTTCAACACCGTCCTTTTTCTTCCTGAAAAAAATCTGGCGCAGTTTATATGATTCAGCGCCGGAGGAAAATTCCCTGTTTTCTTTAATGAATTCGTCAACGTCACGGTCAGTCAAAAGGATCTTGTTGCGTATCTGCTGGTTAACGACCTTACTGATGATTATCTGTTCCTGAAGGCGTTTTCTATATTCCTCATAGGCATATCCCTCTGCCTTGAGAGACTGCCGGAATTGCTCCTCTGTCATGCCGTATTTTCTTTTTATACCGTCTATGGCGTCCTTGATTTCATCTTCGGAAACCTTGATCCCGGTATTTTTGGCCTCCTGGCTCTGGAGCCTGTAGTTGATCATGGTTTCCATAAACTGGGCCTCGTTTTCCTTAAAGATCCTGAGCCTCTCCTCTTCGCTCATCGCCTTGACTGCGGGCGTCGCATCCATCTCCATCGACCGGTACAATTCACTCCAGGTGATGACCTCGTCGTTTACGATAGCCACTATACGATCGAGCAGAAATGCCGCATTCGCATGCGAAATAATCATGCACAATAACAGCAGCGGGAACAGTATTTTCTTTATTTTCATGACATCCTCCGGAATTAATACTATATATCATGTTTTTTCAGAAAATCCATGAG
>JAGVHR010000107.1 GCA_020056455.1 Thermodesulfovibrionales bacterium | reverse complement strand
TATCCAGGGCATCGTCACATGAAAAGTAAAGTTTCGGATTTGAGAAAGTGCACGATGTCCTGGCAGGTTTTTTTGTGCACGATGTCTTGGCGGTTATCATGTAAGAATATTATTACTGCTGTATCTCTCAATAGCTGTTTTATTTCCATCATATCAGGGCAATGAAAATGGCCGGAAATTTCATTTTTTCAGCATAGCTGAATCAGCTCAGGAATATCATCATCACAGCAGGCCTGAGATTGAGGCCCCTCATGAGCGTGACCATGCTCACGCGACCCTTCATTTTTGTCCTGCCCGTTGGTCGCAGAGACTGACTTCCTCAAATATAAGACATCACGTTTCTTTTATCCCGTCTAATGAAATTATCATAGAAACGACTAAACTATGTGGTCGTCTTCTATCTTTCCCGCATATAAATCCTGCTGTAAGCTATGAGAAAAAAGCCTCCGGCCTCTCTCCTCCGATAAGTTAATAATAAGGTCCTAAATCAGGCGTCACATTATGTCATTCTGCTGTCTGGGACCCTTCTGAAGAAAGGTCCGGGACAAGCCGGGATGACAAAACACAGTGTTGAGAGATCAGTCTTTAATAAATGAAAAAGGTCTTTACCTGTTAGTTGAGGGCAACGAGTGATTCATCAATCAATCCTCAGATGGCCGAAGAAAGAGAGCTATACAATGGTGAAAATATATATCAGGATAATCGGAGCAACCCTTGGAGCTCTTTTTGCTTTGTTTTGCGGGCATATACCTTTATCAAAAAGAGCAGGGAGGTTTTTATAATTCATGAAACGCTTAGCACACAAATTTCTTCTTTTTTTATTGGTCGTCCCGGCAGGCCTGTTTTTACTGTCGCATGGGAAACAGATGTATGCCAATGGAGGATTTGAGTCTTTGCCTGACCATTCGCCCCTTGAGGACCTCACGGTCGATCAGGATAAAATGTCTATTAATGCTGGAAAGGACGCCTTTTCCTTTGCCGTGCTGGGCGATATGCGTTGGGACTCTTCTCCACGCATTGCCATATTGAGAGATGATCACTCGCTCACCGCTGACGCGACTCAGCAGCTGGCCGGAATCATATCGGGACACAATGTCGCGGCTATTTTTTCCGGGCACATCCATGACACACTGAATTATACCTGGCAGGAAATACCTGTCTACATAACATCCCTGAAGGGCTCGTCATGGAAGGGGACTGAACCGGCTGAATACCTGCTTGTATCCGTATCGGGCGAAAAGACCTCAGTTCAGACTATTTCAGTTCACAGAAAAGCGGAAAGGGGGGCTTAGCCGAATGCTTCTCAGAGACAGGTTTATCAAATACGGCCATTTTCTCTTCAAATACAGGAGCTATCAACTTTTGGGCATCATTCTCGTTCTGTTCATCGAGAGAAAACATTTCTATGAGATAGCCGATAATCTCTATTATGAACTTTTCTGCATCGCTGTATCGGTTGCGGGGCTGCTGGTTAGGGGTTTTACAGTCGGCTTTGTGCATGACGGGACCTCGGGAAGGAATACAAAATCCCAAAAGGCCGCCGAATTGAACACGACAGGGGCCTATTCCCTGGTCAGAAACCCTCTCTATGTCGGCAACTGTCTCATACTTCTCGGAATATCCCTTCTCGCACAGAACCACGAAGTCGTTCTCCTTAATATGGTACTGTTCGCTCTCATATATGTTCCGATAATCTCTGCCGAAGAGTCCTTTCTCGCTGCAAATTTCGGGAGCGCATATCTTGAATACGCACGTAAGACGAACTGCTTCATTCCGCGGTTCAGTGCGTTTACAAAGCCGGAGAGGAATTTCAGACTCAAGATGGTTTTAAAGCGGGAACATGACACATGGTTGACCACTGTGGTAAGTCTGGTCTTCGTAGAGATACTGCGGGAGTACAGCACATCGGGGAGAATGGAATTAGACGCTTTCTGGCTTCTCTTCGCCGTCTTCACCGGCCTGCTGTGGGTCACCCTGAAATGGTTGAAGAAAAGCCGCAGGTTTGTCGTCCGGGAAAGACACGCCCATGATTGAGCTCTTCAGTTTCAGCGCAACCGAAATAGACTGCTCCGTCGAACCTGGACTACAGGGAAAGCTGTCTTGAGGCAGGAATGAATGCGTATATCGAAAAACCGATAATGTTGGGCGAATTATATAATATTCCTGCCGATTATGTGATCGGGTATGAATTATTTGCAGGAAAAGACTTCTATACGGAGAGGGACCTATGAGATGCAAAATTCGGGCACTTGTAAAATAGCTGACACGAATCCTCAATACACTTCCGGTAAGAATAGACCCGCTGTGCAAAAACCGGTCATTCGAACAGAACGAACTGCTGATATTTATGCATTCGGCATCATTCTATCTTACTGTATCTTATGGGCCTTTATGAGGATATCCATCTCTCCCTCGATGGAGGCCGATACAGCAGAGCAGTATTTGGAAGCGGCCGGGTTTCTTACTCACAAGAATCAACCGCCGCTTTACACATGGATTATCCTGGGAGTTTCCTCGTTCTTAGGGCTCAACCCCTCAACAATAATTATCGTAAAGTATTTGATAAGCTTCCTTTTTTTCTTCAGCTTTTATGTTCTTGTAAGGGGCTTCTGGAATGCTAAAGAATCGCTGATCATTACTGGTTCCCTGCTTCTTATCCCGACATATTCCTATTCGTTCAACCGGGACCTCACTCATCTTATTCTGGTTACGGCAATGGCTGTAATAAGCACTATATTTTATTTCCGCCTTATAAAAGGTCAAAAGGGCCTTGATTATTTCCTATTGGGCGTTACTGCCGGTCTGGGTGTGCTATCAAAATATAACTACGCCATCTTTTTGGCTGCTCTTGCAATCACCTCGCTTTTAGTGGAAGAAAGTCGAAGGGCTGTTTTTAATAAAAAAATACTGGCCTCCATGGCAGGCTGCCTTATTGCACTGTTGCCTTTCCTCTGGTGGCTTTCCGACGGAGGGCTTCATTCCTTTTCTTATGCGATGAACAGGGCGGATATCGGTCAGATGTCTGTTTCGCCTCTCAAAGCTCTGGTTATGCTCCCTGCCATTTACGTGAATGCGTTTATATTTCCTGTCATTTTTATTTTTATCTTCAGGGGTCATCTTTCCGGGTCCGGCGCCCCGGAATTGAAAGCAATCCGTGTGCTTGGAATTATTTCTCTGCTGACGCCTCTGCTTTTCATTATTCCGTCCGGCAATTTCATTGAGCGATGGCTTTCCCCTGTTCTCTTTTTACTGCCTCCGGCCTTATTCTCTATGCTCCGTTCAGGCGTTCCGGCAAGAAAATTCAAAATTCTGATCTCAATCTGCATTACAGTCGCCATTGGAGTTTTCACAGCCAGAACACTGGTGGGCTTTATGCCTGATGTGGCAGGAAAGGTCGAGCGCATCCATATGCCCTTTAAAGCTCTGGCCTTTGACCTCACCGACGAGCTCAAAAGAAATGAGATTAAAGATACAACTGATTTAATTCTGATAAGCGACAGCGAACATGTAGGCGCAAACATAGTTGCATGGATGCCGGGGACAAGATTTGTACATTTGCAGGACATATCGCTTGATTCCCTCCCGACCGACAGGACCGCAGTTTATGTCTGGAACGCATCGGACGGGAAAGGCATGCATGAAGGGCTTTTAAACAAATTTCCGTCTTTGAAATTTCTGCCGCCGTTAACTGCCGATTATATTTATTCGAAAAAATTTCCGGCATACAAGTTGGGAGCGGTTTTTTTATGGCCTTGCCAAAGAGACCATTGATGAAAAAATATCTGTCTATGGCAATACTGATTTTTATGGCCGCACTTTTAGCCGCTGTTAAAGGGATCTTTCTTGCCCGCAAATATCTGTTGTATTTTCTGGAAGATTCAGCTCCTGCACACTAAAATAATATACTCAACACTCCAGTTTCACAAAAACAGCACAGCATTCGTATACGGCAGGCCGAAAAGCCTTTCGCAGCAATACCTTGAAGGCCCTTGCAACTGCATTTGCCACCACACAACTGCAAGTGAAGTCCTGATTGCCATGCTCATGCCCCTGAATAGATCATATTGCCTTGAAAGGATTTGAGGGTTGCCGGATTCGAATGCAACGATAGGGTCAACACCCGCAGTTCTCTTCGACCGAGATATTGATCTGGGCCGTCGCCTTTTGGCCGTTGTCGTCCTCTACGCTGACGATAACAACATATACGCCCTGCGTAAACATGTGCTGCGCCTCTTTATCACTTGCGCTTTCGCCATCGCCAAAGCTCCATGTGACCGACTTGATCCTGCCGCTGCCGCCCTTTATGAGTGCCTTGAACTTCACCGCATAAGGGGCATTGCCCCTCCTGTTTTTCACGCCCCCAATCTTGATCCTCAGGGGGCCGCCGGTAGAACTTGTTTCTTCCTCCACCAACAGGCTGCCGCCAAGCCTTT
>JAGVHR010000017.1 GCA_020056455.1 Thermodesulfovibrionales bacterium | reverse complement strand
AGCCGACCTGAGAAACCTGCCTCCCATGGGAGTGAGGGTCTCATCGAGAGCCCAAAGGAGTGTGCCGTCGCGTGAGCTGTCCTTCAGGTTGTGCGCCAGTTCAAGGTTGCGCTGAGTTGAGGCATCGAGCAGCATGGTTGCTGTTTCCCGGAGAGTGGAGATATTTCTGAAAACAGGGGTTTCCATGAGCGTGGTCCTGATATATTCAAACAGCGCTCCTGCAGCGGAAATCCCGGCGGTAAAGCCTCCGCAGCCGTACCCGTCAAGGGATGTGACCCTGAGATGTTCGGTGAGCGACCGGTAGGCATCAGCGTAATCAAAAGACCAGTCATCAATAAAAGTGACGTAAATACCCGAGAGGCTTTCCCTGTAGTGTATGTTGTCCCGGAGGCCGGCAGGCAGGACGATCTCACCGGGTTCGAATCTGCTCACTTCATCCTCGATGCTCTCAGCTGTCTCGAACACAATGAACTGGCCTGTAGATACATCCGCGGCAGCGATGCCGTGTTTTTTTCCTGCGGGAAAGATACTCATGATAAATACGTTTTCCCTGGGGTTCTCAGGAGTATGTGTGCCGGGGGTGATAACCCTGATTACCTCCCGTGCAACAATCCCCTTTGCTTCTTTAGGGTCCTCAACCTGTTCGCATACCGCCACCTTCATCCCGGCCCTTATGAGCTTTGAAATATAAGTTTCGGCTGCAAAATAAGGGACACCGCACATGGGCATGGGCTTGTCTTTTGACTTGTCCCTTGAGGTCAGTGTGATTTGAAGTATCTGTGACGCTGTCTCAGCATCTTCTCCGAACATCTCGTAAAAGTCGCCGAGCCTGAACAGTACGATCGCATCAGGATACTGTTTCTTGACTGAGGTGTACTGTTTCATAAGAGGTGTAAGCTCAGACATATCCCGATATTAAATACCATTCGAGATGTAAAGTGCAACCCTCAAAAATCTTTGGGCGCAGGCCCTTGCGACAATACCGTCAGCTCGCCGGACAACTGCTGATTTCTTGACTTCCTGATGGGTAAATCTCTATAATTAAACTCTTTTTGAGGTCTTTAACAATGAAAATTATTATCTCAGATATACCGGAAGAAGGGCTCGTAGCAGACCTTGAGGAGAAGATCAGTCTGGAGGATGTATTAATCGCTTCTCCTGTGAAGGCCCAGCTTGCCGTGAGTAAAACAAGCAGCGAGGTTATTATCACCGGGGGTATTACGGCTGAGCTTGACCTGAAATGCAGCAGATGCCTGAAAACCTTCAGGCAGGTCCTGGATCTGCCGGTAAACGTGGTATATCACCCTGCCGGTGAGGTCTGCGCTGAAAGGCATCAGCTCCATGATGATGAGATGGACATGGAGTTTTACAGGGCGGATGAGCTCGACCTGAATGAGCTTCTCAGTGAGCAGATCATGCTGAATGAACAGATGAAGCCTCTCTGCGATGAGGCATGCAAAGGCATCTGTCCGGAATGCGGAACAGATCTGAACACAGGCTCATGCAGATGTGTTCAGAAAAAAACGGATCCCAGGCTTGAGGTCCTGAAGAAATTACTGGATAAAGGAAAGGAGTAGTACATTGGCAAACCCGACGCATAGACATTCAAGAGCAAGAAGAGACAAGAGAAGGGCTAACTGGAAAGGCGAGGCGCCAAATCTCGGCCAGTGTCCGGAGTGCAAGGAAATGAAAATGCCTCACAGGGTATGCCCCAGTTGCGGCATATATAACGGCACCAGGATTCTTGAAGTCGTAGAAAAATAAGCGGCTCATGAGAGTTGTCCTTGACGCCATGGGGGGAGATCATGCTCCGGCTGTCAATATTGAGGGAGCGGTCGAGACGGTAGGTGAGTCAGACGATATTGAAGTTATCCTCGTCGGCAATGAGTCGGCCATCAGGAAGGAACTCAAAGGCAGGAAGTTCAGGTCAGGGAGTATCACGGTTGTCCATGCATCCCAGGTCGTGGAGATGCACGAATCTCCCACTGTTGCAATCAGGAAAAAACGCGACTCTTCCATCAGGGTAGGCATCGGGCTTGTCAAGGCAGGCAAGGCGGATGCCTTTGTCAGCGCAGGGCATTCAGGTGTTGTTATGGGTACGTCGCTCCTTCTGCTCGGCATGTCGGAAGGTGTTGACAGACCAGCTATAGCTACCCTCATGCCGACGATCAGGGATACCTTTATTCTTCTTGATGCAGGCGCAACTGTTGACTGCAAACCGGAGAATCTGCAACAGTTCGCTCTCATGGGCAGCATTTACTGCAAGCTGATCCTCGACAGGACAAAACCAAAGGTGGGACTTCTGAGCATTGGCGAGGAAGATACCAAGGGAAATGAACTCACCAAAGAGGCTTTTAAGCTTATCAGGCAGTCCCGGCTGAACTTTATCGGCAATATTGAGGGTAAAGACATTTTTACCGGTAGGGCAGATGTTGTCGTATGTGACGGTTTTATAGGGAATATCGCCTTGAAGATAAGTGAGGGGCTTGCAGAGGCGATCCTGAAGATGCTGAAGCAGGAAATAGCCAACGTTGTCGCCGGCAGACTCGGATATCTTCTGCTGAAGCCTGCCATCAAAAACTTCAAGAAGAGGACTGACTATGATGAATTCGGAGGAGCTCCTCTTTTGGGCATTAACGGCACCAGTATTATCAGCCATGGCAGATCGTCATCCAAGGCTATTAAGAATGCCCTCAGAGTTGCCAATGATTTTGCCCGCAAGAAGGTCTATGAAGCGATTTCGGCTGCCATTCAGGCCGATCTCCACGCACGGGAGGCCTGAATGATACGGGCGAGTATCATCTCCACCGGCTCATATGTGCCGGACACAGTGATCACCAACAATGATCTTGAAAGGATAGTTGATACCTCGGACGATTGGATTGTGGAGAGGACAGGTATTCGGGAGCGCAGAATTGTAGACTCCTCCCAGGCAACCTCTGACCTTGCCTGTGAGGCAGCGCGGAACGCTCTTAAGAAGGCCCACCTGAGGCCGAAAGACATTGACCTTATCATTGTAGCTACCTGCACTCCGGATATGGCCTTTCCTTCAACTGCCTGTATTGTCCAGGACAAACTCGGAGCCAGGCATGCGGCTGCGTTTGATATTAATGCTGCCTGTTCAGGTTTTGTGTACGGACTCCATCTCGTCAGTTCTCTTATACGGTCAGAAGCGCATAAACGGATCCTTCTTGTCGGGGCAGAGGTGTTGTCGAGGGTCACTGACTGGCAGGACAGGACGACCTGCGTGCTTTTTGGTGACGGCGCAGGCGCGGTCATCGTTGAGGGTACAAGAGAAAAACGCGGTATTATCTCTACGCATATCCATTCTGACGGCAGTCTTGGAGACCTGATCATGCTGCCCGGAGGAGGCTCACGCTTTTCCTGCTCGATGGAGACGATCCTGAAAAAGCTTCATTTCATCAAGATGAAGGGGAATGAGACTTTTAAGGTTGCCGTCCGCACACTTGAGGAGCTTGCCACCAGGACCATGGAGGAGAACAACCTTGATCCTTCGCAGCTCTCTTTACTGATCCCTCATCAGGCAAACATCAGAATAATTCAGGCGACCGCCAGGCGGCTCAATCTTACTGAGGATAAGGTATTCGTCAATATCGAGAAATACGGGAATACCTCTGCAGCCTCGATCCCCATTGCTCTTGATGAGGCCATCCGTGCCGGCAGGGTAATAGCCGGCGAGTATATTCTGCTTGAGGCCTTTGGCGGCGGGCTCACCTGGGCATCAGCTCTGGTTAAGTGGTAGTCGTCAAAATACTGCACTAATTTCTCCCCATTTATCTTCTTCAGTCAGCAACAGTTCAATAGAGCAGAAGAGCTACAGTGCCGCAGGCCTGAGAAACAAAATAAAAGATTCAATCTACTTCTTTGCTTTCAGCTTCCCTCTCTCCTGCTTCCTTGAACTGATATGCCAGAGCCTGAAGAGACGTTCGATCTTGTCTTTGTACACCATGGAAAGAAAGATGATGATAACCGCCACACCGAGAAGGACTGAAAACCTGTAATACTGCTGATGGCGGAGGTAGGAGCCTCCGAGCGTCAGCAGGACTGTGCCGCCGAACCTCCCGACCGTACTTATGATCAGAAACTCCCGCGTAGTGAGGTGGCCAAGTCCAAGAATATAACAGAGAATATCTTTGGGAAACCCCGGGATCAGAAAGAGGACAAAGACAAGGAAGGCGCCTTTATGGTGCAGTAGATAGTCGTATTTGGACATGGTCTTTTCTGAGACAAACCTGTCAACAAAGGGCCTGCCAAAAGTTTTTGAGAGCGAGAAGTTGATCCATGAGCCTATGGTGAGACCGACAGTTGAAAGGAGCAGGCCGAGCGCAGGTCCGTAAAGGATACCGCCTAAAATGCCGGTAACCTCCCCCGGCACAGGCGCAGCTATTACCTGAAGAGACTGGAGGCCTATGAACCCGATAAATGAGAGTGGCCCGAGGGAGTCAATGAATTCCGCAATCCGTTTCCTGTCCGTAAAAAACTGAAAAGCGCCTGTCTTGTACAGTAAGAAGGTAATCAGGAGAAAGACGGCCAAAATGGAAATTCTGATCCATATGTGCTCATTGCGCTTTTTTTCGTTTCGAGGTTCCATACCTTACCCTTTGTTTTAGCGGCGTTAAAAAAATATTTATTGCATGTTAATGATACCATGCCGCCTTCTGTTGATTCATCTCCTGCAACTGTCAGGATTATACAACGCCAGCTGACACTCGATGAATCCGGAGTGTTGCGGATACTGAATATCCAGGAATTTATTGACAAAAAGTGGCGATATTTGATATAAATAACAGCTCGATTTCGCAAGCTCCCAAGATATTCCCAGGTAGCTCAGCTGGCAGAGCGGGTGGCTGTTAACCACCATGTCGGGGGTTCGAATCCCTCCCTGGGAGCCAACTTCTATTTTTTTTTGAAAAATCTCTTTTTTCCTCGTCACCTCCACAAATGCTTAAAGATTTTTTTCAATATGCCGATATTAAGACTCAAATACTCCGGGTCTTGATTTGAGAAGGCCATTCAGCGGATGGTATAAGCGTCAGGACAGGGGAAAATCTATTCAGCAGGGAGGCTATTATGGCATTGCATCTGATTGTTGGCATGATTCTGGGCAGTACAATAGCAACCATAATGATGGCTATGCTTTTTACGGCAAAAAGGGCCGAAGAAACCGCTGATGAAATTAATGGAAACGGGTCTATGTCACTGACCCATCAGGAGCTTGCTGAAGGCAGACATTAGACTGATCAGGGCAAAGAGCTCAGGTTATTCGCTATATGTCCTGAAATATTCAATTGTCTTATTTAATCCATTTTCGAGCTTTATCAGCGGAGACCAGCCGAGCCGCTTTTTTGCAAGGCTTATGTCAGGCTGTCTTTGTCTCGGATCATCTTCCGGAAGCGGCCTGAAATCTATCCTTGATTCTGATCCTGTAAGCCTGATCACTGCTTCTGCAAGTTCGAGGATAGTGAACTCATCAGGATTGCCGAGATTCACAGGACCTGTCAAGTCGTCGGGAGAACCCATGAGCCTGACAAAGCCGTCAATAAGATCGTCTACATAGCAGAAGCTTCTCGTCTGGCTGCCGTTTCCGAAGACAGTTATATCCTCGCCTCTAAGGGCCTGCATAATAAAATTGCTCACAACTCTCCCGTCGTTGGGGTACATCCTTGGACCGTATGTATTAAATATCCTCGCTACCTTGATTTTCAGATTGTGCTGACGGTGATAATCAAAGAAAAGCGTTTCTGCACAACGTTTTCCCTCGTCATAACACGACCTGATGCCGGTCGGATTGACGTTTCCCCAGTAGGACTCAGGCTGCGGATGCACCGAGGGGTCGCCGTAGACCTCAGAGGTCGAGGCCTGGAGTATCTTGATCCTGAGCCTTTTTGCAAGGCCGAGCATATTGATGGCTCCGTGGACAGAGGTCTTTGTTGTCTGAACAGGATCGAACTGATAATGGATAGGAGAGGCAGGGCACGCGAGGTTGTATATCTCGTCTGCCTCTACATAGAGGGGAAAGCATACATCATGCCTTATGATCTCAAAGTATGGATTAGCGATCAGGTGGGCGATATTGGACCGTTTTCCGGTATAGAAATTATCAACGCATATAATTTCATGCCCTTCACTGAGGAGCCTTTCGCACAGATGTGAACCGAGGAAACCGGCGCCGCCTGTCACGATGATCCTTTTGTTGCTATAGTTTTTCATATCCTCATATTCTCATTTCGTCAGACAGTCATAAAATTCTTTGGCAGTCCTGGCCCATGTAAGATGAGACAGGTCTTTTCCGGCCTTATTTCCGAGGTCCCTCAGCCTGTCCCTGTTATGGTAGGCCCATTCAAGATGGCTTATGGTTTCGTCCAGATCAGGTTCATCCCATTTGGCGGTCAGGACATCACCGCTTGATATGTTCATCTTTTGCATCGAGTTGATCTTAAGGGAGTTGTCATCAGCAAGGATGTCCCTGTGCCCTGTGTTAAAGGATGCTATAGCAGGCTTGCCGCAGGCCATATATTCCATTAAAACGAGATTTGTCCCGCCTTCGCAGCGGTTTGGAAACAGACCAACGTCTGTGTTGCTGTAAATCTTCGGCATGCCGTAATTCGGGCGTGGCATTGTGGTTATTACCCTGTTGAGGTCGATGCCGTTGTCATGAAGAACATGGTTCATCATCTCTGCGTAGTCATCCGACTTTATGGCAAATTTCAGATAGGGAGACGCTGCCATGGTTTCGAGGCTGAACTGCCACATATTAAACCATGAGTTGACAAGCATTACATCGTCGTACTTGTCCTGCAGGACTTTATAGGCCCTGATGACGATGTCCTGTCCTTTTCT
Organism: Thermodesulfovibrionales bacterium; assembly: GCA_020056455.1. Taxonomy (GTDB): domain Bacteria; phylum Nitrospirota; class Thermodesulfovibrionia; order Thermodesulfovibrionales; family UBA6898; genus UBA6898. Next base: position 3,558 of record JAGVHR010000017.1, on the reverse strand, counting down.
TAATTCGAACTTGCCGCCGGAAAAGACGACAAACCTGTCTTTGAAATATTCCTTCACCCGGTTGACAGGGTTGAATATCAGAGGGTCAATACCCTGAATAACCGTAGTTACATTTGTAAGACCGTAAGCCCTGAGCACTTCTTCATTCCACTTTGAGCCGGCAGCTATGACGTCGAAAAACTTCCTTCCGTTTTCTATATACTGGGGCGGCAGGATATTGTCCTCAAAAAAAGTGTATCCGACCCTTTTTGTGCCTTTCAGATCAGGCCCGGCAGGTTCGAGGGAATTGCCGCTTATGCACTGCAGCACAGGCGAGTTCACTTGTGTGATCAACCCTGATTTTATCGCAGTGTATTCATCCTGGGATGCAAGTTTGCTTTCCAGGAGATAGCGCTCGAATTCGTCGGGGATATCACATATTCCCTGAGGTTCCGAGATGAGCCTTACGTCTGTAATCCTGGAGAGTTCTTTTGTGATATACGAACCGCATATGCCCCAGCCGTGAAAGCTGCCGACAGGAAGTATCAAATATATGGGTCTGTTGTCCTGAATCGTCATTTAATCGAATTCGTCCAAAAATGGTTTTGATAGCCTAACATATAAGGACGCCTTTCCGCATTTTCCTATCTCCCGTAAATATCATCCAGCCTGACAATATCGTCCTCTCCGACATATTCTCCGTTTTGGACCTCTATTATTTCGAGAGGGACTTTCCCGGGATTTTCGAGCCTGTGAAGGGTTGATTTGGGCACATAAACGGATTCGTTTTCGTGAACGGTTATCTCTTTATCGTTGAGCGTCACCAATGCCGTTCCCCTGATTACAACCCAGTGCTCGGAGCGGTGATAGTGTTTCTGGAGGCTCAGCCTTTCTCCCGGACTGACAACAATCCTCTTGAGTTTATACCTGCTTCCCTCTTCCAGTACAGTGTAACTGCCCCAGGGCCTGTAGACGGTCATATGTTCAGAAGCCTCTTTCCTGCCGCCTTCCCTGAGCCGCCTGACGATTTCACGGACCTGCTGCGTTTGCCCTTTTTTCGCTACGAGGACAGCGTCAGAAGTCTCCACAACAAGACAGTCCTCAAGCCCTATTGTTGAAATGAGCCTGTCGGTTCCGAATACAAAGGTGTTTCTGGTGTCCACTGTCATTACATCGCCGACCCTGATGTTCCCTTCAGGGTCTTTGTCCATGATCTCAAAAAGCGAATCCCATGAGCCGATGTCATTCCAGTATAAGTCCATCGGCAGGGTCACAACCCTGTCTGACTGTTCTGCTACTGCGTAATCAATGGAAATGTCAGGCATATTCCCGAATTCAGCAAGCATGTCGTCATAGTTCTTGTTGAGCGTGGACCGTATCTCAGGCGCATATTTCTCAAACTCTGCAAGCATGGTGTCTATTGTGAAAGCGAACATTCCGGAATTCCAGTGGTAGCCGCCTTCTTTCAGATACCTCTTTGCTGTTTCAAGATCAGGCTTTTCAATAAATCTCTCCACTTTAAGGAATCCCTGACTCCCGGCGCTCGGCGCCCGGCCTGCGGTTTTTATATACCCGTATCCTGTTTCCGGTCTTGAAGGTTGTATCCCGAAGGTGACGATATATCCCTTTGATGCAATATCTTCCGCTGCCTTCAGACAGGCTGTAAATTGTTCGTCGGGCCTGATAACGTGATCTGAAGGCGACACGAAAATGACTTCGTCACCGCTGCATGCGAGCTTTTCCGTGCAGTATTTTATGCAGAGGGCTATTGCAGGCGCGGTGTTCCTGCTGTCAGGCTCCAAAATGATATGGGTTTCCGAAAGGCTGCGGCCATTGACGGGCAAGGAAAGGTCGGACTTGACATGGAACCTGTATTGATTGTTCGTTATCAGGATGATATCAGCAGGCGAAAGCGAGTGCAAAAGCCTTTTTACCGTCCCATGAAGAAGTGAAGTGTCGCCGTGAAGGCGGAGAAATTGTTTTGGAAAATTCTGTCTGCTCAGGGGCCAGAGCCGAGTTCCTGAGCCGCCTGCAAGTATGGCTGCCTTCATTTCAGTTGTACTCCATTGCCTTTTGCAATTGCTCTTCCATGAAACCCCTGTACGTACAGAGGCTTTCCTCATCTTCTGCTTCAAACCTCATCACAATTACAGGCTGGGTGTTGCTCATGCGCGCAAGCCCCCAACCCTTGTCAAAAACAATCCTGGTCCCGTCTGTATCATATATCTTATGGACAATAGGATTGCGTTTGCCGCTCTCCATATATTTTTTGCACTGAAGCATCAGCCTTTCTGTTACATCCTTTTTCCTGTTGTCTGCGCAGTCTATGCGAAGTTCAGGGGTGAAGCGCATACGGGGAATACCGCCAAGGAGTTCATCTGTGCTTTTGCCTGTGACTTTCATTATTTCAACAAGCCTGAGTGTCGCATAAATCGCGTCGTCATATCCGAAATATCTGTCGGCGATGAAAATATGGCCGCTGAACTCACCGGCAAGCACGGCCTTTTCACGCTTCATTTTGTCTTTTACAAGCGAGTGGCCGGTTTTCCACATAACAGGCCGTCCTCCCTGCTTTTCTATATCGTCGAACATTGTTTGTGAGCACTTAACGTCGCCGATAACCACGCTCCCAGGCAATTTTCTCAGTATGTCCCGTGAGAGTATGATCATTAACTGATCGCCCCAGATAATATTCCCTGAACTATCGACAACGCCTATCCTGTCGGCGTCTCCGTCATAACCGATGCCTATATCGGCCTTTTCCCTTTTTGTAACACTGATAAGATCAGTCAGGTTTTCAACGACAGTCGGGTCAGGGTGATGGTTTGGGAACCTGCCGTCAGGCTCGCAATAAACCTCAATGACATCGCATCCCATATTTCTGAGCAGCTCAGGGGCAATAATGCCTCCGGTGCCGTTGCCGGCATCAACCGCGATCTTCAATCTTCTGAATCTGCTGTCACTATACGAGGAAAACTCCCGGCGCATATAATTCATATATTCATCGATAATATTATGAGTTGTAACGGAACCATTGACCTGAGAGGTTTCCGGCGCCTGCCTGCATGCGATTTCCCTTAAGGCGCTGATGTCTTTTCCGTAAAGCGTATTTTTGCCTGCGCTCAGCTTGAACCCGTTGTACTCAGGAGGGTTGTGGCTTCCTGTGACCATCACACCTCCGTCAAGGTCCAGGCGGATGATAGAAAAATACTGAAGCGGGGTAGGGCATACGCCTATGTCTACTACATGGAGGCCGGTTGAAATAATGCCTTCTATCAGGCCTGAAGACAGTTCCTGTGAACTCAGCCTGACATCCCTGCCGACACTCACTTTTTTTGCTTCAGGGTTTATCTTTCTCAGGAAGGTTCCGAAGGCGCGTCCGATCATGGAGGCAGTAGCGGAGTTTAGCTCCTTTCCCGCAATTCCTCTGATATCATATTCCCTGAAAATACCCTCCGGAATCATTACTAATCAGCTCCTTCCCGCCATAAGTGCATTATGATACACTGAGAGTCGTTCCTTTGTCATTTCCGGTTGCGGGGCGCGACAAATTTCGTCATTCGCGTCATTCGGATGTGT
>JAGVHR010000052.1 GCA_020056455.1 Thermodesulfovibrionales bacterium | reverse complement strand
ATCTTCAGAGTTATTCTATCAGTCTAATGGTCTTTCCCTCCAATTCCTCTACATACATCGGATCCTGCGGCAGAGACCGCAGGGTGTATCAGTTATCAACCTCATCAAAGGATAGAGGAACGATCCTGACCTCTGAGCCCTGCATATTGGACTGAATATATCCCGCAGTGGCTGTCCACATCTTTATCGCTTCATCTTTGCCGCGATATGCAAGGACGCCGATTTTAATTACGTCTTGTGTTTCAGCCGCAGCCTGCATGGGACAGAGCAATGATGAGACAAGGACAAGGGCCAGACACGCAACAGCAAACAGGCTTCCGGGCCTTGAAGGCAGATTAATTGAGGAGTGAAATGCATTTGACCGCCTTACCCCCATGCAATTTGTCATTTGATCTCCTGATTTTATTATATATGCTCTGCCTGTGTTGTCAACTGGGCAGCCTGACGGTTTTCAAGACCCTTAATATAGGCGCAATTTGTTACAATAATGAAAATCTGAAACAGCCAAATGAAATGATCTGCTGACAATGGAAGACTTTTACAATGTAAAACTGCCTGTGTTTGAAGGGCCGCTCGACCTTCTCCTGCATCTCATACGGGAGAACAAGGTTGATATCTATGATATTCCGATATCCCTTATCACGGGCCAGTATCTTCACTATATCGACGTGATGAAGGAGCTTGATCTTGAGATAGCCGGAGAGTTCCTTGTCATGGCAGCGACCCTTGTCCAGATAAAGTCCCGGATGCTTCTGCCTGTAGACGAGGAGACCACTGAAGAGCAGATAGAGGACCCCAGACTTGAGCTTGTTCAGAGGCTTCTGGAGTATCAGAATTACAAGGATGCTGCATCAATACTCAAGGAAAAAGAAGATGAGGCTTCGGACCTTTTTGTAAGGGAGAAAACCGAATTTGATCAGGAAAAGTCCGAAGAGCAGCAGGAACTCTATCTCTTTGATATAAACCTCTTTGACCTGTTGGGCGCGTTTAAAAAGCTTCTCGATGCTGCGCCTCCTGAACTGCGTACTATTTCAAGGGAGACGCTCACTGTCAAGGACCGGATAATTCATATTGCTGAAATGCTTGAGAGTGCTGAGACGATTAGGTTTGAGGAGCTTTTTGCCGAGGACTGTGACAGGGTGCAGCTCATTGTGACCTTTCTGGCGCTCCTTGAACTTCTCAGGCTGGGTATGGCCAGGGTGTACCAGGAAAAGGACTTTGGCAATATCTGGATTATCAACCCTCAGTTGCAGTCCTTTATACCTCCGGCAACTTCGGCGGTTGTTCCGGAAGAGGAATCAGCTCAACAGGCAGGCAATCAGCCGGTTCAGCAGGCTGTTGAGAGCGCCGGTGGATTGGCCTCAGCGCAGGCCCTGTCAGGGCCTGAAGAAAATGACAAGGTGGTAAAGATATCAACCATGACAAGAGATTTTAAAGACACGCTTAATCTTCCCCAAACAGAATTTCCCATGAAGGCCAATCTCTCGCACAGAGAGCCTGAGATGCTTAAGGCCTGGGATGATCAGAGGCTGTACGAACAGATGCAGGAGAAAAACAACTCCGGGAAACCCTATATCCTGCATGACGGGCCGCCGTATGCCAATGGTCATCTGCATATGGGTCATGCCCTGAACAAGATATTGAAGGACATTATCGTAAAATTCAAAAACATGAAGGGTTTCTCAGCTCCTTATGTGCCGGGTTGGGACTGCCATGGTCTGCCGATCGAACTACAGGTGGACAAGAACCTCGGCGACAGGAAAAGTTCGATCGACATTATTGAAAAAAGAAGGCTCTGCAGGGAATATGCTGCGGAGTTTGTTGACATACAGAGGGAAGAGTTCAAAAGACTTGGGGTATTCGGCGATTGGTCGCGGCCTTATCTTACGATGACCTATGGCTACGAGGCCTCGATTGTGAGAGAGTTCAACAGGTTTGTCGGCAGCGGTTATGTTCAAAAAAGGAAAAAGCCTGTCCACTGGTGCCCGTCCTGCGTAACAGCGCTTGCAGAGGCAGAGGTGGAATACGCGGACAAGGAGTCCCCTTCGGTCTTTGTAAAGTTCAGGGTTGATGAAGAAAATATTAAGAGGTTCTTCCCTGAGCTTGGCGGGAAAAAGGTCTTTGTTGTCATCTGGACGACGACCCCCTGGACACTCCCTGCAAACCTTGCTGTTGCGTTTCATCCTGACCTTCAGTACGCTGCGGTCGAACAGATGGACGAAGTCTATATTGTGGCTGAAGGAAGGCGCGAGGCGCTGAAGGAGCGGATAAATCTTTTCGGGGACGCACTTGCCGAAAAAACAGGCAAAGAGCTTGAGGGTATTGAGGTGATGCATCCCTTTATCAACAGGAAAGCAAAAGGCGTGCTCGGTGATTTTGTTTCTCTTGAGGAAGGCACAGGCATTGTGCATATCGCTCCGGGTCACGGCGAGGATGATTACAGGACCGGCCTTAAGTACGGCCTTGACATCTATGCTCCTGTGGACGATGGGGGCAGGTTTACAAATCAGGCCGGAGACCTCCAGGGGCAGTTTGTATTCAAGGCCAATGCAGTTATCATAGAGCTGCTCAAGGCAAACAATGCCCTTGTCTGGGAAGAGAAGATCACACATTCCTATCCACACTGCTGGCGCTGCAAGAAACCGGTAATCTTCAGGGCAACTGAGCAGTGGTTTATTTCTGTTGAGCATAACAACCTGCGCGGCAAGTGTCTTGAGGAGATCGACAGGATAAACTGGGTGCCGAAGTGGGGAAGGGACAGGATATTCAACATGGTCTCAGGCAGGCCTGACTGGTGTATATCGAGGCAGCGCAGTTGGGGCGTGCCTATCACGCTCATCAAATGCAATGACTGCGGCGAGTTTGTGAGGGACGAGGCTGTTTTGGATGTCATTGCCGGTATGGTTGAAAGCGACGGCGCAGACGTCTGGTTTATAAAGGCCGCAAAAGATTTTCTGCCTCAGGGATATGTATGCTCCAAATGCGGCTCTTCGGAATTTCGCAAGGAAAGGGACATACTCGATGTATGGTTTGACTCAGGCGCAAGCCATGCTGCTGTTGTCGAAAACGACCCGCGTCTTTCCTGGCCGGCTGACCTGTACCTTGAGGGAAGCGACCAGCACAGGGGATGGTTTCAGAGTTCTCTGATAGCGTCGGTAGGCACTCGCGGCAGCGCTCCGTACAGAACAGCTCTTACCCATGGGTTTGTCGTGGACGGTGCAGGCAAGAAGATGTCCAAGTCTCTCGGCAATGTAATAGCTCCCCAGGAGATCATTAAAAACTTCGGCGCTGAGATCCTGCGCATCTGGGTCTCTGCAGAGGACTACCGCGATGACATCAGGATATCCAGGGAGATTTTGAGCAGGCTTACTGAGGCTTACCGGAAGATCAGGAACACCTGCCGGTTCTTTTTGGGCAATATCTCCGACTTTGATTCCCTGGATTATTCGGACAGGCTGCAGGAGATCGATCGCTGGGCAATGTCCAGGCTCCAGGGTCTTGTCAGCAGGGTCAGCCGCGCATATGAGAATTTCGAGTTTCACGAGGTCTTCCATGCCATACACAATTTCTGTGTTGTGGACATGAGTTCCATCTATCTCGATATTCTTAAAGACAGGCTCTATACTGCGAAAAAAGATTCGGTTGAGCGGCGCGCAAGCCAGTGGGTCCTCTCAGAAATCCTCTCCGCTCTCACAAGGCTCATGGCTCCGGTGCTTTCCTTTACTGCTGAGGAGGTATGGGGATATATCGCAAAACAGCAGTCAGATGTCAAAAGTCAACAGCCAGAGGCATCTGTTTTTCTGTCCGTATTTCCGGAGGTGGATGAGCGATTTATCGATGCAGAGCTTGAAGAAAGATGGAAAAAGCTGTTGACACTGCGCGACGAGGTGAACAAGGCGCTCGAAATCAAGAGGGCTGAGAAGTTCATCGGCAATCCGCTTGAAGCAGGCGTAAAACTATATCTGCCTGATGAGTACAGGCAGCTTGCCGGGGCGTATGCCTCTTTCCTGCCCATGTTCTTTCTTGTGTCTTCAGTGAGGATCAGTGATGACCCTCTGCCTGAAGCATATAACGGCTCTGTGATCAGGGGCCTGGAGGTGCTTGTGGAGCGCGCAGCAGGGAACAAGTGCCAGAGATGCTGGAACTGGAGTGAAAGTGTCGGCTCCTTCAGCGATATGCCCGAAGTCTGTGATCGATGCCACGCGGTTGTCGGATGAAAAAAAGGCTGACGCTCTCACTCCTTATTTTTGTGTTTGTCATTCTTTTGGACCAGGTGACGAAATATCTTGCGCGGACGTATATCCACCCTTTTGCGGGTCTGGAACTACTGCCTGTACTCAATCTGGTGAATGTGCGGAATGAGGGCGCGGCCTTTGGTATGTTCAAGAGCCTGGGCAACTCATTTTTTATTGTGATTTCCATAGCCGCGATAATCTTCATGGCATGGATCATTATTAAGGGCAGGGAGGACCATCGGATATTTTCCCTGCTCGCAGGAGGCGCTGCGGGCAATCTCATTGACAGGGTCACCCTCGGATATGTCGTGGATTTTATCGACGTTACGGCTTACGGCCATCACTGGCCTGCCTTTAATGTTGCGGATTCAGCTTTATCTGCGGGTATTGTTTTTATGGCATACAGCATATTAAGGAGTAATAAGTAATGTTCCCTGTTCTGATCAGGATAGGACCGGTCACGATCCATACCTACGGCTTTATGATAGCCTTCGCTTTTCTCCTGGGCCTGTGGCTTGCGCTCAGGCAGGCTGACAGGGAGGGCCTTCCCAGGGAAAAGATTACGGATACCGGATTTTACGCGCTTTTTGCAGGGATCGTCGGAGCAAGGGTTTTCTTTATCGCAACGGACTGGCAGCATTTCGCTGATCATCCTGTTGACATGCTGAAGATATGGGAGGGGGGGCTTGTCTTTTATGGCGGGGTTCTTTTTGCCATGCCTGTTGCGCTTTGGTACATAAGAAAGCAGGGGCTTTCACTCTGGCAGACCCTGGATATATGGGCCCCTTCCATAGCGGTAGGCCATGCGATAGGCAGGCTGGGCTGCATGTGCGCAGGCTGCTGTTACGGGCTTCCGGCTGCTTTGCCATGGGCCGTGACATTTACACACCCTGAGACACTGGCTGTCAGGGGCGTTCCTCTTCATCCCACGCAGCTCTATGAATCTGCCGCTGAACTTATGAACTTCGGCATTCTTCTTTTTATCCGCCGCAGAAAAGCCTTTCACGGTCAGCTCTTCTGGATGTATGTGCTTAACTATTCGATAATCAGGGCTGTAATCGAGGTCTTCAGGGGAGATCTGGAGCGAGGTTTTGTCCTGCCCGGAGTTTCTGTTTCCCAGGGCATCAGCATTGTTATGTTCGCCTTAGCTCTTGCGTTTCTCTTGAGGCTGAAAAAGAACAGAATCTGAGGCCTGGCTTGTCCCAGGGTGGAGGTGCGTATGAGTCGTAGAACTTTGTTATTTGTGGGGAGCGCCTTATTATGGAGTCTGAGTATTTTATGGGGTGAATCCCTTGTTTTCGCAGCAGGGACCCTGTATGTTCCCTACGGCGACACGGTGAAAATCAGGGGAACTCACTTTTATGATTATGTGACGATCGAGGGTCATCTCATCCTCACAGGCGACACCACGCTGGATGTCAGGCACGATATGACAATCGGGACCTCAGGCTATGTTTACTGCGAGGCCGACGGCAAGCCAGGCGCTGACGGCAAGAGCGCCGTCGTGGTGGGCGCTCCAGGCGAGCGGGGAGGTAATGGAGGATATGGTAAGGACGCCTTTGATCTGACCTTGTTCATCGGCGGGAATCTGTTCCTGAAGGGCCGCATCACGGTCAACGGCGGTCGGGGCGGTAAAGGCGGCAACGGCGGCAACGGCGGGGAGGGGCAAATGGCAGTGTGTTGTAACGGGGGGCTTGCGGCTTTTGCCGGCGGCAACGGCGGAGGAGGCGGCAATGGCGGTAAAGGCGGCAACGGCGGGACCCTCACTGTTTTCGGCAAGGGAATAATATTCCACAATAGCCACGGTTCCCTCCAGGCCAACGGCGGGCTGGCGGGCACAGCTGGGCAGGGAGGTTTGGGCCGAAGCGGAGGAGGTGGGTGCGTCCAACGATGTTATGACCCGGTCACCGATAAGTTCTTATATATCTCCTCGAAGAATAACGCGTCTGTCGGTCGTCCGGGAATATCCGGGCAGTCCGGCAAGGGCGGCGCAGGCGGCAAGGTGCTGGTGTGGGCCAAAGAGATAGAGGCCGACCCCGGATTCATTTCGCTTAGCCTGACGCAGGCCATGGGCGGAATGGGGGGCCACGGAGCTAAGGGGCAGCATGGCACAGGCGGAATATCAGGCATGGGCTTGTACGACGACGAGGGAGATTTCCACTGCATCAGCAACATGTCCGCCAAAAGCGGTTATCGCGGCAGCAGGGGCGGCGACGGCGGCGCAGGGGGCGAAATCTATATCAATACTTGCACACTCAACCGCATCAACGGTCTCCAGGCCGGAGGAGGATACGGGGGCAACGGCGGAGATTCTCCCTATCAGGGCGGGCATGTGGGAGGCGGAGAACCAGACTGCGCCATATGGCGACAGGGCTTTGATGGTTTGAACGGACCACAGGGCGGATTAGGTGGGCTGGGAGGCCGGATACGTCTTGAAACCTACACCTTGGGACCTTACGTGCTCAACGCACCCGGTGGCGAGGGCGGTGACGGAGGCAATGGCGGAAACGGGGGCATAACCAACTGCATGCCGGCGGGGGACTGCACTGCCACCAACGGACAGCCTGCCGACGGCGGCAACGGTGGGCCTGGTAATCACGGCGGCAACGTATCCTTGAAGTACGCCTCCTACAAAGAGCTTCTCGATCTGGATCCTTCGGTCGATATCTCACCCGGCCAGGGAGGCATAGGAGGAGACTACGGCAGTTCCCAAATCCCATGGGGAAATAAAGTCTTCGGCACACCAGGCCTTGATGGACAGGCGGGTCAGACAGGCATCTTCAATAAGCTCCGCCTGGTGGATAACACCCTTTTGCTCAAACTGGCCAGCAACACCAATCTGGTGCAGACCGGCGAAAATTTTACTTATATCTTCGGAGTGAGCTCTCCGAAATTGGAACAGTACAATCTGCATCTCACTCTGGATCTGCCGGATCAATTCACCATAGTCAAGGTGAAAAGCACCCCCAGCGCCAAGTGGACAATTGATAACGATCGGCTGGTGTGGGACATCCCTAAAATTAAGGCCTGCCAAACCTTTAACTTTACAGTGGTTTTGCAGGTCAAGGAAACGGCAGGGCCGACAACTATCAATAATCGCCTGTCGGCCACAACTGATCAGATCAGCGAAACGATCCTCAGCAATCTGGTGCGTGTTAAGATCCTTGCTCCTGCCGGACCGTAGGCCTCGTGTCGGGGCTTTGCTATTTTGAAACGGTAAGTACGTTGAGTCTTGGTTGAGGTAGTGTAAGGTTGAAACGAGAAGAGGGGTCAGGGCTTGACATTGGCGTGCCCAGCGAAGGGTACTGCTTACTATCGGGTGAAAGTCCCGTCATGGCAAGAGCCGGAAGCCATGTAGCTTGGATGGCAGGGGATGGAGGAACCGCCGTCTTCTGGAGCCCATCGACAAAGTCCGCTTAAGGCGGGCGAGCAAATATCGGGGTCGTAACTCGCGTGAACGTAGAAGTAGCCTCTTAAAAGACGAGTACCATTGGCCGAGCCTCTCTATTTTAGGCGAAGGCAGCATTCTTTCACTTACACCGGACGATAGGTGAAAGGACGGTGGCGGGGTAT
>JAGVHR010000216.1 GCA_020056455.1 Thermodesulfovibrionales bacterium | reverse complement strand
TCGATTTACAGGAAGTATTTTACCGCCTCAGGCAAATACCTCGGCAAACTGGCAGGGGCAAGAGAACTGGACGTCAGTGTGCTCAAGGAATGGTGGTACTACTTCTACCAGTGCACGGAGTGCCGGCGCTGCTCGGTCTTCTGCCCGTATGGTATCGACACAGCTGAAATAACCATGATGGCGAGGGAGTTGACAAATCTCCTCGGCCTGAATACAGACTGGATTTCAGGGCCGGTTGCAAACTGCTATATGAAGGGCAACCACCTTGGTCTTGAACCCCATGCCATTATGAACAGCGTTGAGGGCATGATCGACGACATAGAGACAATTACCGGCATCAGGATCAATCCTTCTTTTAACAGGAAGGGAGCCGAGATACTCTTTGTTACTCCATCAGGCGATCTTTTTGCCGACCCAGGCACCTTTACCTGTATGGGCTACATGATGCTTTTCCACGAGCTTGGGATCGACTATACCTGGTCAACCTATGCGTCCGAGGGCGGGAATTTCGGTTTTTTCACCTCGAACGAGATGGCCAAAAGGCTCAACTCTAAGATCTATGCAGAGGCCAAAAGGCTTGGCGTGAAATATATCATCGGAGGAGAGTGCGGCCATATGTGGAGGGTGCTGAACCAGTATATGGATACATGGAACGGGCCTGCTGATTTTATGGAAGTGCCCAAGTCGCCGATTACCGGCACGGTCTTTGATAATGCTGCCTCGACCAAGATGATCCATGTAACCGAGTTTACTGCTGACCTTATCAAAAATGGAAAACTCAAGCTCGACCCGACCAGAAACGATGACCTTGTTGTGACCTATCATGATTCCTGCAATACTGCGCGCGGCATGGGCCTTTTGGAGGAACCGAGATATATCATCAACAATGTCTGCAACAAGTTCCATGAGATGCCTGATAACACGATCAGAGAGCGGACCTTCTGCTGCGGCAGCGGAACAGGCCTCAATGCCAGTGAAAACATGGAGATCAGGATGCGCGGCGGGTATCCGAGGGCGAATGCCGTGAAATTTGTGGCTGAAAAGCACGGGGTGAATACATTGGCCAACATCTGCGCCATTGACAGGGCGACACTCTCAGCATCCATGGACTACTGGGTGCCCGGGACACGGGTAGCCGGCGTTCATGAACTGGTTGCGAATGCCCTGATCATGACCGGAGAAAAGGAAAGGGAAACCAACCTGCGAGGCGAGCCGCTCCCTGCGAAAGGGGGTAACGAATAATGTACAATTCCGGAAAGATCATAGCAGGGCTTGTGGTCTTCTTCATCCTGGCGACCATGCCCTTTCTTCTGAATTTAGGGAAGGCGAGCGCAAAAGTAGAGACGAGCATCGATACCCCTGAGATCAATGCCTTGCCGGTCAAACAATGTGTTGAGCCGAAGGAGTTCATGAGATCAGAGCACATGCAGCTTCTGAACGAGTGGCGCGACCAGGTGGTCCGCAATGGAAACAGGATCTATGAGAGTTCAAACGGCAATCAGTATACAATCAGCCTTCAGAACAGCTGCATGAAATGTCATTCGAACAAAAAGGAGTTCTGTGACAAGTGTCATAATTACATGGCTGTGAAACCATACTGCTGGACGTGCCATATCGAACCGAAGGAGAACAAGTCATGAGCATGAACAGGAGACAATTTATAACAGTAGCCGGCATATCGACAGTTCTGGGTGTCGGTAGCGCGTCGGTCATAATTGGTCTCGGCAAGAGCAGCCTTGAGGCAGCGCAGATATCCCCTGATCCAAGAGCGCTGAAGGCAAAAAGATGGGGATTTGTGGTCGATGTCAGTAAACTTGCATCTGATGAGGATTACCGGAAGTGCATTGACGCCTGTCATGATATTCATAATGTTCCGAATAATCCCAACCCGATGCATGAGGTCAAATGGATATGGAAGGACACGTATGAGCATACCTTCCCTAATGTTGCGGAAGACAAGATCATGAACGTGGAGCTCCAGGAGAAGAACTTTCTTTTGTTTTGTAACCACTGCGCCAACCCGGCGTGCGTAAGGGTATGTCCGACAAAGGCGACCTTCAAGCGCAAGAGCGACGGCATTGTGATGCAGGACATGCACCGGTGCATTGGATGCAGGTTCTGTATGGCAGCCTGTCCGTTTGGGGCGCGGAGTTTCAATTACGTTGATCCCCGGCCCAATATTGCCAAGGAGAAGCAGAACAAGACTTTTCCTACCCGCATGATAGGTGTTGTTGAAAAATGCACTGCCTGTTATGAACGGCTTGCTATAGGCCAGCAGCCTGCCTGTGCAGAGGCGTCGAACGGCGCCATTGTGTTTGGCGATCTTGAGGACCCTGACTCCGAGATAAGGAAGCTGATATCGGAAAAATATACAATCAGGCGCAAGCCTGAGCTCGGGACTCAGCCGGGCATCTACTACGTGATCGGAGGTGGCGAGCATGCTTGAGAAGGCGCTTAGCGGCAGCAATAGATATTGGGCATGGATTTTTTTCCTGCTCGCAGTGATAGGAGTAGGTTTTATCGCCTATATGAAGCAGCTAAATGAAGGTCTGGGTATTACAGGACTGAGCAGGGATGTTTCCTGGGGGCTCTATATTGGCCAGTTCACTTTTCTGGTCGGCGTTGCAGCCTCGGCGGTCATGCTCGTAATACCCTATTATCTGCATGATTTCAAGAAGTTCGGTAAAATCGTGATTCTCGGCGAATTTCTTGCCGTTTCGGCTGTCATAATGTGCGTTTTGTTCATAATGGCGGATATGGGGCAGCCTATGAGGGTCGCAAACATCCTTCTGCATCCGACACCCGGCTCGATCGTATTTTGGGATGTTGTGGTCCTGAACGGTTACCTGCTGCTGAATCTTATAATAGGCTGGACCACGCTTGGGGCTGACCGCAAAGGCGTCAAGCCGCCTGACTGGGTCAAACCTCTGATCTATCTTTCGATCCCATGGGCGGTCAGTATCCATACAGTTACAGCGTTTCTTTATGCCGGTATTCCCGGAAGGCACTTCTGGCTTACGGCTGTCATGGCTGCCAGGTTTCTCGCCTCGGCTTTTGCCGGTGGACCCGCACTTCTGATTATCCTGGCGCTCCTGGTCCGCAAATTTTCGAAATTCGATCCCGGCACTGAAGCGATACAGGCCATTGGCAAGATCGTAACGTATGCGATGTTTGCCAACGTGTTTCTTCTTGGTCTGGAATTTTTCACTGCCTTCTACAGCAACATACCAGGCCATATGCATCCCTTTCAGTACCTGTACGCAGGGATAGACGGACACGATAAACTCGTCCCGTTGATGTGGACGTCGAGCATACTCGCTGTGGTGGCTCTTGCCATCCTGGTATTTCCCAATCTCCGGAGAAATGAGGGTATCCTGGCTTTTGCCTGTGTCGCTCTGTTCAGTTCCCTCTGGATAGATAAGGGGTTTGGTTTGATCATCGGCGGTTTTGTGCCGAACATGTTCGAGGGAGTTACCGAGTACTGGCCGACCATGCTCGAGGCGCTTATAACTCTGGGAGTATGGGCTACCGGCTTCCTTCTGCTTACGGTCCTCTATAAAGTTGCGATTGCGGTAAGGGAAGAGGATGCGGCAGTGGAGCATTAGAATTTAGCAGGGATTTTGCAGGATTGGCTGATGTTGGTGAATAACCATATCTGAGAATAAATTATAAGGAGGAAATATCATGTATCTTGTAGCTGTTAATGCCGACGTATGTACGGGCTGTGAAGAATGTTCGAATAATTGTCCGGTGACCGTCTTTGATGTGGTCGACGGAAAGGCTGTTGTCGCGCGTGTCGACGACTGTGAAGGCTGCCAGACCTGCACAAGCGTATGTACGTCAGGAGCGGTAACGCTGACCGAAATGTAACAGGCTTGTTTAAGGGAAGGGCAGGGATGATTCTTGTCCCTGCTTTTTTCTCTGGAACAATGCCTCAGTTGTTTCGTGCCTCCATAAGTAGCAGCAAGGGCTTTTATTAGTTAATTTTATTTGACGAAGCAACTTGCTAACTGGTATAAAACAAAACTTTCCGCAAAATTACGCATTCAGGAGGTGTGTTAATGAAATTAGCTGTGCTTATGAGCGATTACAGAACCGGCGCTGATGTTTTGGAGAGGCTGAGCGCTGAAAAGCTCGGCATTATCCTCGTCGGCAATGGTGTTTATCATGCCACGGTCAAGGAAGGCGGCAAGGCCTGCCCGATCCTCGACAGGAAGGCAGATTTTTACGCGTTGACAGAGGATTTTGAGACAAGAGGATTTACTGCAGCAAACCTTGACTCCCGTGTCAAGGCGGTCAACTACGGAGATGTTGTTGATCTTATCTTCAATGACTACGAAAAAGTAATCTGGTTATAAAAGGAGGCGGCTATGGGCAAATTAACTATCGGCACATTTTCATCACTTGTAGGCTCGCTGTCCCTTGATTTTTCGGTAAAGCTTGCTGAAGCTGCCGTGAAAAAGGGGCATAAGGTGGACTTCTGGATGTCCGGGAATGCCACAATGCTCGCAAAAAAAGGGCAGAAGGCATTCAAGGACTATTCCTATCTTTCCAAAACCATTCAGGAAATGATAGCAACCGGTAATTTCAATATCACAGCCTGCGAGGCATGCGCAGAAGCAAGGGGCTACCACAAGGAAGACTGCCCTGACGGATTCCTGCGGAAAAGCATGGACTGGTATCTTGCAAGCACCTTTGAAGCAGATAGAGTCCTTCATATAGGAGGAGATTAATATGGCGACCAAAAAACTTGCATTTGTTGTCCGTTCACTTCCATACAAGACCGAAGCTTCGAGACTTGCCCTTACCCATGCTATCTCAAGCCAGACTGTCGAGATCTACCTCAATGATGGCGATCTTGTCGAGGCTTCTGTTTCCTATGTCAGCGACGGCGTATTCAACATACTTAAGAACCAGCAGGGCGGCAAGCATTACGGCATTACGACGAACGAAGGACATGCGAAGAATACACTTCTTCTTGATCTGAAGGTCCTCATCTGCAAGGAAGATCTTGATAAGTTCGGCCTTACCGGGGAGAACCTGGTTATGGATGCCGATGATCTCGGCGGTGATATGAAAGCGAACATTGTACCCTATAGTGAAATACAAAAGGAGATGGAGACGGCTGATCATCTCCTCTTCTGCTAAATCAAGGAGGAAGAAATATGGCAGATTTAAAAGCACAGACACCGACGCAGGTCCTTGACG
>JAGVHR010000057.1 GCA_020056455.1 Thermodesulfovibrionales bacterium | reverse complement strand
ATCTTCAGAGTTATTCTATCAGTCTAATGGTCTTTCCCTCCAATTCCTCTACATACATCGGATCCTGCGGCAGAGACCGCAGGGTGTATCAGTTATTAAACGACCTTTTTTACGTTACCACTTCTCAGGCAGCGCGTACAGACATAGGCGCGTTTTACTCCTGCCCTGGTTTCAATCCGGGTGCTCTGGAGGTTCGGCATTATTTGCCGTTTTGTTTTGTTGTTGGCATGGCTTACATTGTTGCCGACCGTCTTTTTCTTGCCGCATGAATAACAGCTTGCCACGTTCATTTCCCCTTTCGTTATTGCATTAAGATAGTTGATTATGATAACATTTTAAAATTCTTGTTACAAGATTATCAATCCGGCGCAGCATTCAACCTACAGTAAATCGCGCAGCTAAGGGAAAAGCAATATGGCAAAAGTCAGGATTTACGAATTAGCAAAGAAGCTCAACAGAAATACCAAGGACATCCTTGACGAGCTTGCGTTTATGGGCTTTGAGGGAAAATCCCATTCGTCGAGCATTGATGAGTCAATTGCAGACAAGATAGCGAGAACCCTCGCCGAAGCTGAGCCGGCAGAGGCCCTGCAAGCCCAGTCTGAAGAATCTGAAACAGCGCCGGAACAGCCGGAAGAGATAGTGGAGCCTGCTATACAGAAAGCGGTCGAAGTCAGCGCCGGGCCGGTGATTGCCGCAGCCGGTACTGTGGAAAAACAAGAAGATAAATCGACTGGGAAGGATGCGTCAGGAAAACCCGATAAAGCAGCAAAGTCCCACAGGAAAAAAGAGGAAACAACGATAAAGCTTGAGCCGACTCTTTCAAGTGAGCCGATTCCTATCATCCCGGAGGAAGCGCCGGGAGAGAATGCCGTTGTTCCTGTTGCAGCTGAAGGAGAGGCTGATGTAGCTCTTCCTGACCGTTTCAAGAAGGACCTCGAAGCAGAGAAGATCGAAAAGTTTAAGGCAAAACCTGGTCTTCAGCGGGCATTTCAGACCATAAGGAAGGTAGAGCCTAAGAAATGGCATGACACCAAGTTGTTTAAAAAGGGCGAGAGGGGAAGGGGCCCGCTGAGGCATGATATGAAGCAGCCTGTTCTTTCCACTGCCCCCAGAAAGAAGAACCTCAAACTGCGTGAAGGGACCTCGGTCAAGGAGTTCGCAGAACTTATAGGCGTCAAGATCGGCGATGTTATCAAAAAATTTATGGAAATGGGATACATGCCCACCATCAATCAGCCGGTTGACGCTGATGCTGCTCTGCTTATTGCTGAAAATTTCGGAGTGAAACTTGCGCTTGCTTCAGTCGAGGATGATTTTCAGGTCGAAGAGGAAGTTCTGGAAGATGCTGCTAATCTTTTGCACCGAGCGCCTGTTGTTACGATCATGGGCCATGTTGATCATGGAAAGACTTCCCTGCTTGATGCTCTTAGAGAAGCAAAGGTTACTGAGACAGAGGCAGGCGGCATTACGCAGCATATCGGCGCTTATAAGATCAATCTGAAAGGAAAGGACATAGTCTTTCTTGATACGCCAGGCCATGAAGCCTTTACTGCGTTGAGGGCGAGGGGAGCGAAGGTTACAGATATTGTCGTGCTCGTTGTTGCGGCCGACGATGGAGTTATGCCACAGACGGTAGAGGCTATTAACCATGCAAAGGCCGCTAATGTTCCGATCGTTGTTGCCGTAAATAAGATCGATAAGCCGGAAGCAAATATAACCCGTGTAAGGAACGAACTTTCAGAGCGCGGTATTATTTCAGAGGAATGGGGCGGTCATAATATTTTTGTTGAGGTGTCGGCAAAAAAGCGTATCGGTCTGGAGCATCTCCTTGAGATGATTCTTCTTCAGGCTGAGGTGATGGAGCTCAAGGCCAACCCTGACAGGCCTGCAAAAGGAACGATCATTGAGGCGAAGATAGACAAGGGCAGGGGACCTGTTGCGACCTTGCTTGTCCAGTCGGGGACGCTGAAAGTAGGAGATGCTCTTCTGTCCGGCATTCATGTGGGCAAGGTCCGTGCTCTTATTGACGACACGGGTAAACGTATAGATAAAGCCGGCCCTTCGACGCCTGTAGAGGTCATAGGATATTCAGAGGTGCCTTCAGCGGGAGATGTCTTTACCGTGGTCGATGACGAGAAACGGGCCCGGCAGATCGCCATGACAAGGCATCAGAAACAGCGTTCACTGGAAATTGCAAAAGCGAAAAAGCTGACTCTTGACGAGCTCTATACCAAAATAAAGGAAGGGCAGATCAAGGAGTTGAATATCATCATAAAGGGTGATGTCCAGGGATCAGTAGAGGCTATCAAGGATGCCTTTGAGCAAATTACTCATGCTGAGGTGAAGGTAAGGGTTATCCATACTTCTGTCGGAGGCATTAATGAATCGGATGTCATGCTGGCGGCTGCGTCCAATGCCATTATTATCGGGTTTAATATCAGGCCTGAGACCAAGGCTGCACAGACTGCTGAGAAGGAAGGCGTGGATATACGTCTTTATAATATTATTTATGAGGCAATAGATGACGTGAGAAAGGCCCTTGAAGGTATGCTTGAGCCGACGCTCAGGGAAAAAGTCCTGGGGAGGGCGGAGGTGCGGCAACTCTTTCCTGTATCACGGCTTGGCACCATCGCAGGTTGCTATGTCATCGACGGACACATGTCAAGAGTAAGCGAGGGGATTCGCGTTCTGAGGGACAATATCGTTGTCT